>JBBQPV010000290.1:0-3821 GCA_038216925.1 Bdellovibrionia bacterium | reverse complement strand
TCCACTGGGCATGGAACGGCACTCATGGCAGTGAATGCCCCTCAATCTCAAATCTATACTCTCAATATACTTCCAGAGGAATCTTTGAGTGGAGCTGGTGGGGGATACAATACGTTCGCGCTGGAGAAGGAAAAAATTGGGGCTTATTATAGGGAAAAAAACTTACAAAATATCACTCAGGTGTTTGCTAATACCGCTACATGGAAACCAAGCCTTAAAGACGTGGGTGTCGCTTTCATTGATGGGTGCCATGATACAAAATTTGTTATTAATGACACTAAGAAAGCTCTGTCATGTATGCCTTCCGGATCATTTGTTCTTTGGCATGATTTTCATCCAGAACTGACTAGGAAATATGACTGGATTTTTGAAGTATGTCTTGGAGTGGAAAAGCTATTGGCAAGAAGAGTTATCAAAGGAAAAATATTTCACGTGAAGGATTCTTGGATTGGAATTTACAGAGTTCCTTGAGAAGATTTTCTTTTAGTAAGAAAAAAATTTTTCAAAATCTCAGCACATCTTTCTCCTAAAACTCCGGAAATAATTTCGGGACGATGATTCAGCCTCTTATCACTCAAAACTTGATAAAGGGACTCCACGGCTCCGGCTTTAGGATCAGTGGCACCGTATACAACTTTGTCTACCCGGCTCAACACCAGCGCACCCGCACACATGACGCAAGGCTCAAGAGTCACGTACAATGTGCAACCTAAAAGGCGCCATCTACCTAGGGTTTTTGAGGCTTCACCAATGGCCAAAAGTTCCGCGTGCCCCACCGGATTTTGAGATCCTTCTCTGACGTTACTTCCCCGGCCCACAACTTGGGTTTCCGGCAAGTCTTCCCCAGTTTTCGGATCCCGCTCAAGCACCACTACGGCGCCTACGGGCACTTCCCCTTCCGAAGCCGCCTGTGCGGCCAACTGAAGGGCCATTTCCATGTGATGTTCGATGCTTTTCATTGTGCGCTTGTACACCATCATTTGACAAAAACCCAGGCCCTTGATAGCTAAAGAAGCTCAAAAAGCAGCATAAAATTCAAAGCGAAAGGTTGGTGATATTAAGTGCCTGGAGTAAAAATTCGTGACGGTGAGAGCTTCGAAGGAGCTTTGCGTCGTTTCAAGAAACAAGTAGAAAAAGGCGGTGTTCTTTCTGAAATTAAAAAGAGAGAGCATTATGAAAAACCAAGCGTTCGTTTAAAGAAAAAATCTATTGCAGCTCGCAAGAGAAGTCTGAAAAAAGCGCGTAAAACGGAAGGATAACCTGTGAGTTTAAAAGCTAAGATGATGGAAGATCTCAAAGCCGCCATGAAATCGGGCGACAAATTGAAGCTCTCCACCATTCGCATGGTCCAATCTGCCGTGAAGAATAAAGAAATTGATAATCGTGTTAAAACTGAAGGTGCTCCCGCGCAATCAGAGGACGATATGATTATTCAAATTCTAAAAACTATGGTGAAACAAAGAAAAGATTCCATCGAGCAGTTTACCGCCGGCGGAAGACAGGACTTAGTTGACCAAGAAAATTCTGAGCTCAAAATTATTGAATCCTATCTTCCACAAATGATGTCCAAAGATCAAATTGAGGAGATTGTCAAAGGTGCAATTGCAGAAACAAAAGCCAGTTCCGCAAAAGATATGGGACTTGTGATGAAGGCTGTATTGGCAAAGACTCAAGGTTTAGCTGATGGCAAATTAATAAGTGAGATTGTTAAGTCAAAATTGCAGTAAAAGTTTTAAGTCGAGGGGATTTGTCTAAAGTCCCCTCATTTTTTTAGTGGGGTTACGTCAAGGGTTTGAAGTTTTCTGCGGATTTTATTGAAAAAGTCAGAGAATCAAATGACATCGTCGATGTTATCAGTCAGCACGTGCAATTAAAAAGAGCAGGCTCAAGTTATAGGGGTCTTTGTCCATTCCCGGGGCATGCGGAAAAAACTCCAAGTTTTTATGTGAGTGATGTGAAACAGGTTTACCACTGCTTTGGGTGTAGGAAGTCCGGAAACCTTTTTACTTTTGTCATGGACTACAATGGGTTGAGTTTTCCAGACGCAGTGGTGTTTATGGCTGAGAGAGCTGGCATTGCACTACCTGAAATGGAAAAATCAAAGGATACTTCCAAAGAGGACGCAGAGAAAAAGTTACTTTTTAAAGTCAATAAGTACGTAGGTTCCTACTTTCATAAAAAACTCGTCTCCAAGTCCGCCGATCATGGAGTTCAAAAATATATTTCTAAGCGTGGGCTAACTTCCGAAATCATCGAGGAATTTAAACTTGGATATTCTGAAAACGTCTGGCAGGGACTAGTAAACACCCTTAAGGCGGGCAAAGCTCCACTGCCTGCAGCGGAAAAGCTGGGTCTAATAAAAAACAAGAAGGGTGGGGAGCATTTTGATATTTTCAGAAACCGACTGATGTTCCCTATTTTCTCAACCAGTGGCAACGTTCTAGGATTTGGCGGACGTTCTATTGATGATTCTCAACCTAAATATCTTAATTCTCCCGAATCTCCTATTTTCAATAAGGGAAGAACTCTGTACGGCGTCAATGTCACCGCAAAATATATTAGAGCCTCCCAAGAAGTCATTGTAGTTGAAGGGTACATGGACCTCATTTCTCTGTATCAAATAGGAATCAAAAACGTCGTCGCAACCCTTGGAACAGCGTTTACCTTGGAACACGCTAAAGCCATTCATAAGCTTTGCGGAAAAGCAGTTGTCCTTTTTGATAGCGACTCAGCCGGTTTAGAAGCGGCGGACAGGAGCCTCATGTTTCTCACTGAGGCCGGAGTTTTGTCACGGTGCCTAGTTTTGACTGAAGCAAAAGACCCGGATGAATACGGCCGTATCCATGGAGTAAAAAAACTTCAAAAATTAATAGATGAGGCTCCAGATCATTTTACCGTCTTCTTAAACCGTAAGATGGCTCATTATAAGGGGCGATCCACGGATAAACGTGAGGTTTTAGAGCTCATTCAACCGGTGCTTGATCGTGTAAAGGATCAACAGTTACGAAGTCTTTACTTACAAGAAGTGGCAGATAGGCTCAATCTTGACACCCAAATGTTGGCACGGGCCAAGTCCGGTGGGTTTACTCAACCTGCCGTAAATACAAGAGAAAAGCAAATAATGAAAAAGCCTGTTGACTTACCTAAAGATGAAAAATTGTTGGTTCAATTCATGCTAGTAGATAAGAAGTATCTCAAACTCGTGCAGGAGGCAGGAGTGATTAGTAGTTTTATAAGTGCGGATGCAAGGATGCTAGCAAATAGGATTGTAGAAAGATATTGTCAAAACCCAAATGATTTTGATAAATTAGCTGCTTCCTTGTTGGGTGAAAATACAGAAGAAGTACAGATACTAAAAGATTCTTTTTCCATCTTTGCGCAGGATAGACCTGAGAACAAAGAAGAAGAAGAAAAGATGGTTGCGGATTGCTTGGAAAGCGTGAAGCAAAAAAATCTGAAACAGCGATCAACGGAAATTTTAAATTCGTTGAAAAGTACGGACAAGGATTCAGATTTAACATTAGCGAAGTTGAAAGATTTTTTAGAAATTGCAAAAGAACAAAAAGGTCCTCAAAGGAGATAGCGTGCCGATGTCTAAAAACAAAACAGACAAGACAAAAAAGTCAGCAGATAAAAAGCAGTCCGTCAAAGTGAAGGCTGCCCCCATTGAGGAAACTCCTGTGCCTAAAAAAGCGTCTGGAAAGGCCAACGGTAAAGCTGCTGGCGCCGCGCCCACTAAACTTAGTGTCAAAGAAATGCAGGAAAAAGTAATCAGTGAAATAAAACGTTTCTTGAGCATGGGAAAAAGCCGTGGCTTTTTG
>JBBQPV010000289.1:0-3824 GCA_038216925.1 Bdellovibrionia bacterium | reverse complement strand
AAAAGGATTATATAAATCCGGCGACATCGATCTGATCACATTCGAACATTCAACAAAAGAACTAGATAGGGTACTTCTAAGTCTCGGCTTTAAGAAAGTTGGGATGTATTATCAACATCCAGAATGTGCTCATCTGTTTGTCCAAAGTGTTTCCGGGCCGCTGGGAATTGGCGATGATTTAAAAATTAAACCACAAACCTTAAAAGTTGAGGGGAAGGAGATCAAAATTTTAACTCCAACCGATTGCATCAGGGATCGTCTCAGCGCTTACATACACCATAATTCCAGAGCCTGTCTGACCCAAGCGGCATTGGTTGCAAATGCGCAGCACTACAACCCAGAGAAAATTAAAAAATGGTTAAAAATTGAAGGGCATAGTGAAGTCTATAAAGAATTTATTGAAGAGATAAAAAAAATAAAAAGCTCGTCGAGCTCATAACCCGAAGTCAAAAATTATCTTGGCCATAGAAAAACCTTATCAAGATGTTAAAATTTGAGACATTTCCAAACCAAGCCGTCATTCATTATTTGCTGGTCCTAGCTTTGCATTAATAGCCAATAGGAGGATTTATGAAAACTAATAAAATGAATTTATACTTAGGAATTTCTTGGTTAGGCAGCCTTCTAGCAGCTTATGGCTTTGGTTGGTGGACTGGCGTTAAAAATACGACCCAAGTGGTAAGCGGGGCAGCGGATTCGGGGTTTTGGCTTGTGGGACTCATAGTGGCCGTTGTTGCAGTATTTGCAGCCATCGCTGCATTTCGCACCCGCGGATTCTTGGATGATCGGCAAAAGCCCAAGATTTAGGCTGATCTGGATTTCTTCGCTCTATCTAAATCATAAGTCGCTTGAAGGTTCATCCAAAGTTTTGGCGAAGTGCCCAAAGCTTCAGATAAATCGAGGGCGGTTTCAGCAGTGATTCCACGTTTACCTTTGATCAATTCATTGAGCTTTGCTTTTGTCCATCCTAGTTTCTCAGCAAAGGCCACCTGGGAGATATGAGCCGGCTCTAAAAATTCTTCCAGAAGCATTTCGCCTGGATGGAAAGGATTTGTAGGTAATCTTAATGTTTTCATTATTCAGCTCCTTTTAGTCATTTATGATAATCCACAACTTGTACTTCGTAGCTGTTTCCATCTTTCCATCGAAAAACCACTCTCCACTGATCGTTTATACGAATTGAATGATGTCCCTTAAAATCTCCCTTTAAAGGTTCCAATCTATTTCCGGGGGCAACCTTAAGGTCTGACAATTGATCAGCATCATGTAAATAAAGCAACTTTCGCCGGGCAGCTCTAAAAAGTTCTGGAGGAAAGTGCCTAGTGGCCTTTGTTCTTCTATCATCATAGAGGTCCTCCGCAAGTTGATTTCCAAAGCTGCTTATCATTGTTCCTATGTTATCGTAATCCGATAATATTGTCAATATGTAATTTTATTTTTATAGTGACATCGACCTAATATCTCGTCGTTACTTCAAATGGCTGATTAAACCGACTGCATTTCTCTTGGAAGTTCGATGGTGAAAGTCGTTCCATGGTCCTCCGTGCTTTCAACACGGATTTTTCCTTGATGGGCTTCAGCGAGGCCCCTGACAACCGTAAGTCCAAGTCCCCACCCAGTCTGATCTACAGCAGACTTAGATCGACGAAATTGTTTGAATAAAATTGCCTGATCAGCAATTGAAATAGGAATACCCTCGTTGTGAACGGTGAGTGTCACATTGGAATTACTTTGATCGATCTTGAAGGTAATCGGAGTATCTTTCTCACCATATTTGACCGCATTGGTGGCCAGATTTTCCGCTATCCGTCTTATACCACTGTCACTCCAAAAACCTTTTGCTACTCCAGAGGAGTCAACAACAAATCGCTTCCCATAGATGGTGTCGAAGTCTTCCGCAACATCTCGGATGATCGCATCAAGATCACACTCCGCGATTTTTAGTGGCACTGGCTGTCCCGCGCGGATCACGCTGGCATCGAGAAGATCATTAATCATTGAGTCCATGCGGGTCATGCTGCTTGCAATTCTATTTGCAGCTCTAACGGACTGTTCTTTATTTTCCGGGTGAAGGAGAAGAAGCTCCGCATTTAATTTGGCCGAAGTTAAAGGGCCGCGCAGATCATGGGTTAATGTAGCTGCAAGTAGTTCTTGAATGTTTCGGAGAGTGTCGGCGAACTGAGTAGCCGCGTCGTTTACCGCCTGTTCAATAGCGCAGACAATAACTTCTCGTTCAACATCGGTAAGAGGGCGTACTTCTTCCATGACGTCGCAAATGACCTGACGAAGAATATGATATTCGAAGATCATCTGATCCATTGTGTAAAGGGCAGAATTCGCGCGTTCACGTCCATGTTTTTGTCCGATACGAAGACTCTCTTCTCGGTCCCATGTGGCCCGAATGGAAGTGCGATCAATGCTGCTAGAAAGTGCATCTGAAATCTGTGTGAGAAGTTCCGGCAGTGAATCCCGAAGGGCCAGGGATTTGAGATTGAGGGCCGCAATCACTTCTTTGTTTGCCCGCTGTTCCCAAAGTTTCATTATTTTGTCAGAATACTGTTTGAGCAAGTTTGAAGCTTTATCGGGCATAGTTAGATCTCGTTTCATTATGACGTTATGAGGTCGAATGATAAGTATGCCGGTATTATGTGGATTAAACTACTAAAGACTCTCTTTCACTAAATGTCCCATTACCTTTGGACAATTTGTCCTCTTTTTTAAATTGATTCTCCTTTATCGACTGCAACATATGCACAACGGTGGCATGACCCTTGCGTTATTCATATGGCAGAGGAACAAATATGAAAAGCGTGGATGTAGACAAAAGTGAAACAAGGATTCAGTCAGAAATTAATATGTGGGCCCTCGAGTATCAGGGCCCCGGTAAAAAGGGATATGTTAAAAAGAAAAAGCCGACACTAATGGCGAATACTGATGCCATCATTAAAATGTCCAAAACTACAATTTGCGGAACTGATCTTCACATTTTGAAGGGTGATGTACCGTCGGTGAAGAGTGGGAGGATTTTAGGTCATGAAGGAACTGGAATCATTGATTCCGTTGGAAAGTCCGTAACTAGATTTAAAACCGGAGACCGCGTCCTTATTTCTTGTATTACTTCTGACGGTATTTGCGACTACTGCAAAAAAGGAATGTATTCCCACTGTGAGAACGGTGGATGGATTTTGGGTAACACTATTGATGGGACTCAGGCTGAGTTTGTGCGCATCCCTTATGCAGATACGAGTTTATATGCCATCCCAGACGGAGTTAACGAGGAGGCGATGGTCTTATTGAGCGACATCTTGCCTACAGCTTATGAATGCGGAGTCCTAAGTGGAAAAGTTAGTCCTGGCGATGTTGTTGCTATCGTGGGTGCAGGTCCCATTGGTCTTGCGGCACTTCTAACGGCACAGTTTTTTGCCCCAGCCGAAATCATTATGATTGACGTGAATGACGACAGGTTAGCGCGAGCTTCAGAATTTGGAGCAACCCACACTATTAATAGCAGCAAGGGCTCTGCATCAGATAAATTAATGCAGCTTACTAATAACCGAGGTGTTGATGTTGCAATAGAGGCGGTGGGTATTCCTGAAACATTCGATATCTGTCAAAGAATCATAGCACCTGGTGGACATATTGCAAATATAGGTGTTCACGGGAAAAGTGTTGAACTACACCTAGAAAAACTGTGGGATAGAAATATAACCATTACGACAAGATTGGTTGATACCGCCGCGACGGCTATGCTTTTAAAGACGGTCAGTTCTGGTAAATTGAAACCCGAAAAATTGATTACCCATCACTTTTTGCTTTCTGACGTC
>JBBQPV010000288.1:0-3827 GCA_038216925.1 Bdellovibrionia bacterium | reverse complement strand
AAAAACTTGCCGCAGATATTTTAAAAACATCTGCTTGCCCTCGATCAATGTAGTGTTTCAAGTTGAGCCTGCACGCTTGAATCGCTTCACCAACAATATCAATGGCAGTGACATGGGTTACTTTTTTATTCTTAAGCATCTCATAGGAAATTATCCCGTCACCGCATCCAACATCTATTGCACGGACAGGGATAAAACCTTTTCCAATAGATCTCATTAGAAGCGCAAGGTTAAGGCCATCTTGAGTGGGTTTTTTTGTATGTGGGATGTAGCTCCAATCTGCATCGGGAGCCATAGTCAGCTAAATCCGTGAATCACTAACCCAGAAGGAATCTTGGGGTAAAAAAATGTCGATTTATGGGGCATCACTTCTTGGTGAAGGGCTTTTTTTACCACATCGTCATAAGTATTAGGCCGCACCAAAAACCCAAAGTGGTGCTCCCCCTGTGACATCAGATCTTCAAACTCAGGAATGCTGCGCACATAAGAAATTTTTGCATCAACACTGTCTGGAATTATATTCTCATGGAGATAATCTAAATCAAGTTCCGAGGACTTTTCTTTAAGTTCCAAGAATGTGAGTTGCTGGTCTTTGCCCATTCGCAATCCAAAGGCGACGTTCTCTGAATCCATGAGTCTTGACTCTAATTCTTTCAAAGAATCTACGGGAGTAAAATTAAATCTGTTTTTTAAATTACTCAAAAACTTCTCACCGTTAAATTTGGGGCCACCTTGCACCAGTCTGTGTGTGGGGAGAATAACCGTACCCTCTTGTTTAAATGCACAAATATTGGCAAGGACATATTGAGTTTTGTCAGAAGGATGATCTTGATAATATTTTAGTGCGGTCTCATAGCGATGATGTCCATCTAAAATATATAATTTTTCTTGGGACAGTTTTGCCCGTAAGTCAGAAATAGTTTTTTCATTGGTCACAGACCAAAGCTTATGTTTCACACCAAAATTGTCTTCATAGTCATACAAAAGCTCTGCATCTTTCACGGCAGATTCAAACTGTTTTCCGGAGAAAAAATCAGAATCATATCCCAGAAAAATCGGCTCCATATTGCCTTTAGTTTCATCGGTGAGCTCATAACGATCGGCCTTATATTTGGCAAAAGTTTTCTCATGGGGCAAAATTATTTTTTCTTTATATTCCTCAACTTTAACCGTAGCAAAAAATCCATACCGAGAAAGTTTTGAAGGAACTTTTTGGCAAAAAAGCTCAAAAGAATTTAATTGGAAATCTTGCTGGTAAAAATAAACAGCCTCAATGGGATCATGAATAAGAACGCCGCTATCTTGCCATTTTTTTAATAGCCGGGCCGCTTTTTGATGTTTTTCATCTCCCTGAGCTAAAATAATATTTGCAAAGTTAAATTCGTTTGCCGCCATCATCTGATCCCGTTCTTTTTCAGTGATGACATCGTAGGGCGGAACAATCACATCGGCGGGATTACCGACTTTCTCCAAATCATATCGCCAAGCTGAGAATGGTTTCACTACGGTCATTTTTTCTTAGACTTCTTGGGCTTTGGTTTTGGCTTTGGTTTAGACTTGGATTTAACTTTGGCTTTATTTTTCGCAGCTGGTTTTACCTTCGCCTTCACTGCTGCACTAGCAATTCCTTTTACTTCCTCGGCAATGTCGGTTCTGAAAAGCATTCCTTCCATTAAAATTCCCGGCATCAAATCATAGGCTCTCTTCCGCGCCGTCGGGACATTCTTCTCAATGCCTACCAAATTTAAAACTCGACCGCCACTGGTTATATACCCATTGTGGCTGGCCGTGCCGGCATGAAGGATATATGTGCTTGGAGTGGTTTCTTTTAACGTCTGCTTTTCAACAATAACTCTCAGCCCACGCTTAGGATCATCGGGATAACCTGGCGCCGCTAATACTACACAAACCGCACTATTCTTGGTCCAAGTGAGTTTGGGAATTTTTCCATCGGCCACTTGGGAAAACACATCTGCCCAATCTCCTTGAAGGAGGGGAAGAATAACTTGAGCCTCGGGATCACCAAATCGAACATTATATTCTAAGAGGTAAGGCTCCCCGTCTTTAATCATGATTCCAAAATACAAAACTCCGCGATAATTAAAATGCTCACCCTCAAGACCTTTTACAGTGGGAGCGATAATTTTTTCTTCAATTTTACCTAATAGTTTTTCCCAAGTTTTAACAGGGGCATAAGATCCCATGCCTCCCGTGTTTGGACCGGATTGTCCATTTCCCAATCTTTTATAATCTTGAGCCATGGGGAGAACGGAATATTTTCCATCGGCAACAAGGGCGAGCACGCTGAGTTCGTCACCCTTAATACACTCTTCAATAATCACTTTTTCTGAAGCCTTACCCAAAACTTTCTTATCAAAAAAATCCACTGCTGCTTTCTTGAAATCCCCGTCGTCCTCACAAATGCGCACACCTTTCCCGGCGGCAAGGCCATCGGCCTTCACTATCCAAGGAGCTTGAAACTGAGCTTGAGCGGCAAGCATCTCTTCTTTATTTTGACAAACAATGTGTCGTGCGGTGGGCACGCCATACTTCAGCATAAATTCTTTTGAAAATATTTTGCTAGATTCAAGCTGCGCGGCTCTCTGGTTGGGTCCGAATACTTTAAATTCAAATCGACGTAGTGCATCGGCAACACCGCTGGCTAGGGGCGCCTCTGGTCCAATGACCACAAGGTTTGGACGCAGACGTTGGACAAGGTCTAAAACTTTTCGCATATCTGTTGGGTCTGTAAGATGACAAGACGCTTCTTTTGCTATTCCCGGATTACCTGGGGCACAACTGACGTGGGTTACTTTTTTTGACTGTTTCAACGCTTTGACGATGGCATGTTCTCGACCACCGCCACCCAATACTAGAATGTTCATAGACATAAACTATCTGTCGAATTTTCCTCCATGTCAATTGACCAAAGCGATGCATTACGATTACGCTTATTTGATATGGAAGAAATCGTCATTGTTGCCGGAAAAAGAACTGCTTTTGGAGCTTTTGGTGGCTCATTTAAAAACCTATCACCCACAGATTTAGGGGTGGCCGCTTCATTGGGTGCCATCAAACAAAGTGGCGTCAATGCAGAAAAAATTGACCATGTGATTTTTGGAAACGTCATCCAGAGCACATCGGACAGCATTTATTCGCCGAGACATATTGGATTAAAAGCTGGGATTCCGGTAAATGTTCCGGCGCTGGGATTAAACCGACTATGCGGAAGCGGGTTTCAAGCAATTGCATCGGCGGCACAAATGATTTTAACCGGTGAAGCTACACTTGTGCTCGCGGGTGGAACGGAAAGCATGTCCACCATTCCGTATGTGGTCCGAGGAGCCCGATTTGGGTATCGCATGGGTCCCGGAGAATTTGAAGACTACATGACCTCCGCGTTGACAGATGCGTATGCAGGCACACCTATGGCTATCACCGCAGAAAATCTGGCAGAAAAATATTCTATCTCTAGAAAAGAAGCCGATGCCTACGCGCTTTCTTCACAACAGAGATACAAGGCCGCGTTGGAAAAAAATCTTTTCGCTGAAGAAATAACTCCCGTTGAAATAAAAGATAAAAAGGGACCGCTACAAATTACAAAAGACGAACACCCCAGGCCAGAAACCACCATGGAGAGCTTAGAAAAATTAAAAGCCATCTTTAAAAAAGATGGGGTTGTTACAGCTGGTACGGCTTCAGGGATAGTTGATGGGGCGGCGGCGGTTTTGGTTTGCACACGTGCTTATGCGGACAAGAATAATTTAAAACCACTAGCTAAATTATTGTCATGGGCCAGCGTAGGTTGTGATCCCAAGATTATGGGA
>JBBQPV010000287.1:0-3847 GCA_038216925.1 Bdellovibrionia bacterium | reverse complement strand
TCTAAAATCTTTTTCAGATTTTAAAGTTAAGGTTAAACCTTGCACCCGTCCTTCCAAATCCTTCAATCCCCCAACGGAAGTGGCGACAACGGGAACACCTAAGGCCAGGGCCTCTAAGACAACAATGGGAAGACCTTCGTAATATGATGGCACCAAGAGCGCACGAGACTCTTGCAAAACATTTCTAATTTCTCCTGGGTTTAGTCTTCCGGTTTTTAAAACTTTATCTTGTTTTTCAAAACCGTCACCGGGCACGGCAGTAATATCAAAATCTTTTATAATAGATTTCAGTTTATCGGCACCTTTAACTTTGTCATGACCCCTTCCAATAAATAAAAAACGATTTTTAAATTTTGAATCAACCACTGTAGATGCATCATTTTCCCAGGAATCCCACCCATTATGGCAGATCAAGACATTATTAAATCTGTTAATAAAACTGAGCCTGTTATGGACGGCAAATGTTTGATGTGCTTGACTGGCCCCCAGCACCTCTTCTGCGGAAGCCTTATACGCACCCAACCAAAAAGGTTCACGGCAGGCAAGAATTCTTTCAAAACTCCATCCGTGTAAAGTATGAAACCAAAAAGTTCTTTTTTGGCTTTTCAACCACTTTGAAAACTTCCAAGAATAATGAAATTGATTGCCATGAGTACTAATAATATCCCATGGAAAATCCATGGGTGCCGTGGGCTCCTGAGAAAAAGAAACTTCCACTCCTAATTTTTTTAATTCTCTTGCCACGCATCTGGCATGGGTCTCCACTCCTCCCATCCCATTTTCTAAATCTATCCTGGACCAAATCAACCATTTCATTTTTTTAAATAATGTCTCCACGTTTGCACTGCACACACACTCTGCACTAAAAGCATGCCCCACGGTAGCCATTCCGGACGCTTCATAGAAAGTATGGACGAAATCACGATTGCACCTAACACAAAATTTACAAAGGAAATTCTAACTAAGGTTTTAGTGTCCGTACTCACGGACAAAGCGTAAAGAGGAAGAAGAGTTAAAATGAAAACTCCAGTCACTAAACTTAGAGGGCCGATATAAAAAGGAGCCACGGCAAACTTCAATCCAAAAAATAACCGTATAATATCGGGCCCAAAAAACCAGCATGTTATGCACATCAGTGAAATGAAAATGAGGAGGTAGCCCACATAGTGCAACAATAGGGCTCTTAGTTTTAATTTTTCGTGACTAACACGAGCGAGCTTAGGCTGGACGGAACTCAGAAAACTTCCAACAATTCCCAGTGGAATGGCTAAAAGTTTAAGACATGCCGAATAGTCACCCAAAAGGAAATCATAATGAAACTGCCCCAGTAAAAAAATGTCCAGTTGGAAAGCCATAGTGGCTAAGAAAGATGCAATTAGAAATGGTAGGCCACTTTTCACCACCGACGTCATTGTCACAGACGGCCCCGCTACAAATAGTTTTCGAGTTTTTAAGACGTAAATGGCCACCCAAAAAATATGACTAAAAGTAAACGCAATAGCAATGGGTATAAGCCCCCACTTTAGCTGCATAACCACATACACACACCCCAAAAATACAGCGGCCTGTAGTGTTTGAGCAATGGCTTGGAGATGAAGTCGCTCGTCTGCGATGGAAACAAAGTCTACAAGAAATGCGTCTACTACTAGACTGAATGAAAATATAAGCGTGGGGAGAATTAAATTTATATTTCTAAACGCTTGAAAGCAAAACCCAGTGGCAATTAAAACCCCTATAAGGGAAACGACCAGTCTTATAGAAATTATTTTTTTTGTAAGATTCCAATTACCTCTTCCCTGGGCAAATTCTCGGATTCCGTAATTTTTCAGACCAAACTCAACTAAAATTGCGCACAGCCCTACTAATAATAATATGTAATTATATATCCCAAACTGGTCTTGATTGAGATTTCGTCCCAATAAAATCACAGTTAGAAATCTTAACCCTTGAACAAAAAAGTTAGAAAAAACCAGGGAGGCAAAGTTTTTGTAAAACTTTTGATCTGTAGCGCTCATTTACTTTAAATACTAGTTCATCCCTTGCAGCTATTTCAACGCTTTAGACCATATATTTTTTTCCTCCCAGCCTACTGACATTGACTTCCCATTAAGGGTGGTAATAAGTGATCCCTATGCGGTTAGGGGTTATCTGCGTTCTCGTCATTTCAATGATTTTTTCTTCGACGTCGCCTTGCTTTGCCCAAGAGCCAACCAATGTTGAACGCCTCATTTTATTAGTCAGTCACTATTCAAATCAATCCACCCGTTATGGTGTCCCCGTTCAAACTGACTATGAAGTTCAAATTGGAGAAGAATTAATAGAACTCGTGCACCAAATGGTATTAGAAACTGCGGCTGCAGAAGGCGATCCATCATTAGGAACTAAAATTTGGGCGGCCATGAAATCCAAGGTATTGGCCAAATTTAACTACAAAAGGCTTGGGAAATGGGTGATTGCAACCACAAGAAAAATGGGTCCTCAGTTTGCCATCGCTATGGGAGTGGCTGAGATTTCAAGCCATCTATTTTTACTTTATATCGCCCTTCATCCCGCCATGGCCTTTCTTTTGCCAGTCCATTGGTTTAAAACATTTGATTTTATTGTGTATGGAAGTTTTTTTGGAATTCCCGAAATAGTAAAACGCTTAAAGACATACAAAAGATTCGGTGGCGGAGGCCAAAGTATTGAAAAATTCTATGATTTCCTTCTGACACAAAGACGCCTCCTACCCTTTGACTGGTCCCAAGTGATTGATGTCCAAAGCTTGAAAATAGATAATGATGGAACTGAATTAAACTTGGACGTTGCCATTCTAAAAAAGTCCACCATGGAAAAATATGCTCCAGAGAAATGGGTAAAAGTTTTGTTCCCCCGTAGATTGGCTCAGCGGCAGTCTGGCGCCACTCTCAGTATTGGAGATATTGAGTCCATCGCAAAGGAAGTGGGCATTGAACTTTATTTTTACCGAGGATTTAAAATATCCCCACAAATCTATTCCAAGTTATTATTAAAAGAGATCCTTTCTAGGTCTTCAGGAAGTGGTGAATTATTAAAAGTTTTGTCATTACGTTCTAAGAGGTCAAATGGGCAGAACGGCACCACTTTAGACGCGTCGGAAATATTGGGAGCTGAAAATCTGGCCGACTTAAACCGATTAAACGAGAGCAGTGATCTTTTAGCCCAGAGGCTAATGTGGTATTTAGATGACCGGTTGGACGCCGCCCGTGCGTCAAAAACAATTGCTAAGTCAGACTATAAGATCCTACGTGCCATTGCCAAAGCTTCCCATGACCGCTTGCGGAGAATTGCGGAAGCGGAAGAGCCAGATCAATCTGAAGCTAAGGATAAGTTAATGGACGAAATCTCCAACATAAAAAACATCGCGTCCCGGTTGTCCTCTCGACTGAGTTTTTGCGCAGCACTTTTAAAATAATGGCATCCAAATTGCTTTTTTAAAGGAAAAGACCTGAATAAGGGCAGAAAGGATGTATTATACCTCCAAATGAATGACGTGAATGAGGACATCGGCCTTCAAGATAGTATCTGGACCATGGAAAGATGGGGTTGGTGCCTTCTTGGGATTTTTCTTATAGCCGGTTTGCTGGGACTTCTTGGTAACGGACCCTTATCAAAATCTACCATTGTGGATTTTGGAGGAGTAGTTCTCAAATATGACAGACTAACAAGATTAAATAATCCCACTAGTTTTACTTTTATCGTCCCTGCGAGTCTTGTGATTCAAAAATCCGTCATTATCGGGTTCAACACAGGATACTTAAAATATGTCCAACTTGAGCCCATGAATGTTTCCCCTAAAACGTCTCTTCTTAAAGGAGAGGATGTTGAA
>JBBQPV010000286.1:0-3853 GCA_038216925.1 Bdellovibrionia bacterium | reverse complement strand
CTGGTCGGGAAAAACAAGAGATTGGAATCCGATTGATTGTGTCAAATTAAATAACTTGAAAAAGGAAAAAAGTTCAGATAAGAGTAAGGAACTTAGCAAATCAAGCTAAGTCCAAGCGACAACAATCCTGAAATTTACCGTCTTAACCCCCCAGTCATCTATTACATTTGTGGCGAGGGCGTTTGTTCTAACTCTGCTGGGCATAGTGCTATGGGAACCCAAGCTGAAAACATTGGTGCCTACATTGTCTCTTTAGAACATCGCTATTACGGGAAAAGTCAGCCCTTCTCTACTTTATCTGCAGAAAATTTGAAATATTTGACGGTGGAAAATGCATTGGCAGATCTTGCCTCGTTTCAAGTTTATGCCCAATCAGAGATGAAAATGAATGGTCCGTGGATTGTGACTGGTGGCTCATACGCAGGCCTCCTTTCAGCGTTTTACCGATTAAAATATCCATTTTTAGTCCAAGGATCTTTGGCCTCTTCTGCGCCAGTGCGAACTCAAGAAAATTTTGAGGAATATGATCGTCACGTGAGTCTTGTTGCAGGGGCCGAATGTCAGGGAAACATTAAAAAAGTAGTTTCCATTATTGAAAAGTCACTAAAAAATCCGGGCGATTTAAAACGGATTAAAAAATTATTTCTTGCGGAAGACGTTGTCGATCCCATTGATTTCTTATATCTCGTAGCAGATGCAGCAAGCATTGCCATTCAGTATGGACGCCAGGAGAGTTTTTGCAATGCGCTGGCGCACTCGAAAAATATTTTGAAAAGTTATGCTGCTGTTGCCATCCAATCATTCGAATTGTTTGGAATTACACCATTGCAAGACACGTTTCAGTTTGCCTTGGATGAAAACCCACAAACTTATGAAGATTCTTTTGGCTTTCGGCAGTGGATGTATCAAAGCTGTACACAACTTGGGTATTTTCAAATCGCATATCACACTAGCGCCCTTTCTATGCGCTCGAAACTTATCGACCTCAATTATCACCATGCTCAGTGTAAAAGGCTTTTTGGGATACAATCCCCGCCTGAAACTGATGCCATGATGACAAAATACTTAGCTTTGCTTCTCAATCCAAAAGCAAGTTCTCGAATATTTTTTACCAACGGAACCAATGATCCGTGGTCTAACTTGTCCATACTTCCAGATGTAGGTGAACAGATAAATAATAATAATGCTTATTCTGTGATGAAAGACGCGTCCCACTGTAACGACTTAGGCGATAGGTCGGCAAATTTCCAGGTTATAGAAGCCAAACAGCGGTTCAAAAACCTTATCGCAAAGTGGATATCTGAGTAAATAGATTTTGAAATTCTGAGACGCTCAGTTCTTGTGCCCTAGTGTCTTCAGATAATCCGGATTTTTCAAACACGGTTTTCAATTTTGATTTCTCAATCATTCCACCTAAATTTGAAATCATTTTTTTTCTTCTTTGAGAAAAAGCAAGTTTTACAAATGAAATGAATTCGTCATTGCAAATACTACCAGGTATTTTTTTAAAAGTGAGAACACGACTTCCCACGTTGGGAACGGGGTGAAAATCCTGAGGTCCAGCATCTATGAGGCGTTCAATATTCCAACAGCTTTGAGCCACAACAGACAACATCCCGTAATCTTCATCGTTCACACTAGCCTGCAATCTTTCAGCAACTTCCTTTTGAAACATCAGCACCATTTTATCTATTCCAAGGGAATCTCTTTTACTCATTTCCACAACAATGGACGCTGCAATTGAGTAAGGAAGATTACTGACAAGGCAACACGGGCTTTCTATATCGATAGAATCCCAATCTAATTGAAGAGCGTCTGAATGAATGATTTTAAAATTACCACTATTGGACTTTTCTTCCCAAAATTTGCAAAACCCGCTGTCAATTTCAATAAGCGTAAGAGGCAAACTTAGCTTAAGCAGATCATCTGTTAATGCGCCCAACCCGGGACCAATCTCAACAACAGATTTACACTGGGAGTTTTTCACTTCAGTGGTGATGCGCTGACAAATCACTGGGTTTACTAAAAAATTCTGCCCAAGTTTTTTAAGAGGCGTGAGGCCCGCTTGGTTAAGAATAATATCAAGTTCCTTTTTTGTATGCACGGTTACCAGAGCTCCTGTTTTCTACTGGTACCTTGGGCGGTGAGTTTCAGGCCATCTTTTTCACCCCTCTGGAGACGCTTTACTCCCACAAGTCCAATCATAGCAGCGTTATCCGTGCAATATTTGGGAGGAGAAATCAAAATTTCGACGCTTAAGCTTTTCCCCAGCGCATATGCTCTTTCTCGGAGCCTTGAATTACAACTCACTCCACCGGTGATGACCGCACGTTTTAAAGAAGTGAATCTCAACGCCTTTTCTAATTTTTCAATTAGTACATCAACAACCGCTTCTTGGTAGCTTGCGCATAAATCCGCACTCAGTTTATCCAGATTTTGCCCATTCAGTTTCAGTTTTTGAATTTCCAGACTCCCGGCAGTTTTCAAGCCGGAAAAACTAAAATCAAATCCAGGTTTTTTTAAGAGTGGGCGAGGAAATTTAAATGCAGTTTTATTTCCTCCTTGAGCTAAGTTATCAACTTGACGTCCGGCGGGGTACCCCAAACCTAATACTTTTCCAAACTTATCAAAAGCCTCCCCGGCTGCATCATCTAATGTTCTCCCCAAAACAGTATATTTCCCAAATGAAGATACTTTGACTAAACTAGTATGGCCCCCACTTACACAAAGTCCCAGAAATGGAATGTCATCTGTAACTTTTAGATCAAAGCCATCGTCCTTTAAAAAAGGGGCATAGAGATGACCTTCCAAATGATTAATCCCGATAACTGGAATTTCATGGATGAGAGATAAGGATTTTGCCACCGTCACTCCAACCAAAAGCGCACCCAGTAAGCCCGGTCTTGATGTGACTGCAATGCCGTCTATTTCAGACCATTTTATTTCAGTTTGTGAAAAAACCTTTTCAATAAGCGGGACTAATCTCATTGTGTGATTTCTGCACGCAAGCTCCGGAATGACGCCCCCAAATGGAAGATGAATGCTGTCCTGGTTTTGACTTTCCATTCCAAATACAAATCCCTCACTATCAACGATAGCCACAGAGGTGTCGTCACAACTGGTTTCTATAGCAAGAATTTTTTTAAAATTTATTTTAGATGGCTTAAGCGATATTTTGCTTTTTTTGCCCATGATGTGCCCGCGTGATTTTCAATCACGTCCTTATAAAATTCCTTCGCATCTTTTTTAAGACCGAGCTCGGCAAAACAAACGCCGATCTTATACGTAGCCTCGGCAATATTTTTTCCCTTAGGACTTTTCTCTATATAATTTTGATATTTCACAATAGCTTTTTTATATTCTTTAGCGGCAAAGTAGCTTTCCGCTTCTTCATAGGGGCCAGTTTCCTTTGTGCTACCGCTGATAACTCCACCGGTCGCTTCAGAAATATTTCCGCCATTTTTCTGTTGCACGGGCATGGACCCATTTCCCGATAAAGCTTGAATAGCTGCTGTCAGCCTTGTTTCCGTCGCGTCCATATGGGCCTGCAGGAGTTTGATTTTCTCATTTTGCGCATCTAGTGTTTTCTTTAACGCTTCAAGATCTTGCTTAGTATTTTGACTATTCACTTGGGCATTGTGGTCCAAAGTGTCCATTCTCCCTGCAATAACTCGCATGTCATTTTGAATGTCACTGTATTTAAGCTCAACATCGGCTTTACTCTTTTGCATACTTGAAACTTGTTCTTTCATCTGTTTATCTTCATCGTTTTTTCTCATGTCCTCCCTTGTTTCCAAGTTGCATGCTGAGAAAATGACTAGCCCAGAAAGTAAAAAAACCAATTTCATATATT
>JBBQPV010000285.1:0-3859 GCA_038216925.1 Bdellovibrionia bacterium | reverse complement strand
TTTTCTAAATTCGCAGGACTGCGAGAGTATACGCCGCCGGTGAGGGCAAAAATGGTGTCATTGGCAATGTTGAGAGCTTCATCAAAGTTTGTCGCTTTGATGACCGCTAAAATCGGACCAAATAACTCATTCTGCTCTGTCCAGCTCTTAGGTTTGATATTTTCAATAATCGTAGGTGGAACAAAATATCCGGTAGGAGGAACTTGGGCTTCAAATAAAACTTTTCCTTCGCTCTTGGCTGCTTCTCTTGCCTTCATTAATCTGTCATAGGCTTCTTTGTCCACCACAGGACCCACTGACGTTCCAGGATTTTCAGGCTGTCCTACGGTGAGGCTTCTTGCGGCCTCGGTGAGTCTGTTTACAAATTTCTCATAATTTTCTTCTAGAACAATAACCCGGGAACAGGCTGAACATTTTTGTCCCTGAAATCCAAAGGCAGAATATATAACTCCTTGGACGGCCTCATCAAGATCCGCATCAGAATCAACAATGATGGCGTTTTTTCCACCCATTTCAGCCACGATTTTTTTAACACTTCTTTGCCCAGGGTGTGTGTTACTCGCCTTATGAATGATCTGTAACCCGACGTCTTTAGAACCGGTGAAAATAATGAAATCAGTTTTATGGTGGTTAACTAGATATTCTCCCACTTCCTCACCATGTCCGGGCAAGAATGAAACTACTCCGGGAGGCAGGCCAGAATCTTTGAGGATATTCATAAACTCTGCAGCAATAATCGGGGATTGTTCTGCAGGTTTCATAATGACCGCATTGCCAGATATTGCGGCTCCGACGGTCATGCCGCAAAGAATAGCTAAAGGAAAATTCCACGGAGCAATCACAACACCAACTCCGCGAGGTTGATAAAAATAAATGCTATCTTCACCGGGGACAAAACTCACGCTACGGGGTTTTTCCAGTTTCCGAATTTCTCTGGCGTAATAAGTGCAAAAATCTATGGCTTCTGCAACATCTCCATCGGCCTCTCGCCAAGTTTTTCCTACTTCAAAAACTTCTAAGGACATGAGGTCAAATTTTTTCTCCCTCATGATTTGGGCTGCTTTTTCAAATATAGCCGCACGTTTTTCTACATCAACCCGTGCCCATTCTTTTTGAGCGGTGTGGGCAACTTCCAGAGCTTGATCAGCTTCACTGGCCGTAGCAACAGAAGTTTTTCCAACAATCATATCCGGCATGGAAGGGTTGTAAGAAATAATTTCTTCATTGGTTTTAATTTCTTTTTTTCCAATAACTAATGGAAAAGTCTTACCCAAATGTTTCTTGGTTTTACTCAAGGCTTCTGTCATGAGTTTTCTATTTTTTTCTACATTAAAATCTGTTGGAGGCTCATTTTTAAAATGTGATTCTCCCACTTCTGCGTGTGTTTGAGGAATGGCAGCACCTGAGCCATTTACGTAAGCAGGGTCCTTCAAAAGTTCTTCAGGAGTTTTGTTGGTAGTAAACTTCGCCCGCAAGAAACTTTCATTGGATGTGTTTTCCAAAAGTCTTCGCACAAGATACGCCATGCCCGGAATAAGTTCTCCAACGGGCGCATATTCTCGAACCCGCAAACCCATCTGTACCAATGATTTTTTGATTGGCTCTGCCATACCGTAAAGCATTTGAATTTCAAAACTGCGCTTATTCACGCCTAGTTTTTCCGCCTGAACAAGAATATTTGAAATCGATCGAACATTGTGAGAGCCAAAAGCAGATTTGAGGAATTTATCATTTTCTAGCATCATTACGGATAGTTTTTCATAACAAGCGTCGGTCTGATTTTTATTTGTGAAGACGGGAATGGGCCAATCTTTTTGTTTAGCTTGAATGGTTTCATAATCCCAGTAAGCGCCCTTAACAAGTCTGATGGTGATTCTACCTGAGCGTTTCTTGCACCAAGAAATCATTTCGGCAAGATCTGCTTCCGAATCTTTCAAATAGGCCTGGATGACCATTCCCACGTTGTGGTGGTCTTTAAATTCTTCTTCATCCATGAGGCTTTTAAATAATTTGATGGTCAGATTTTTATGGAAGTAACTTTCCATATCTAAGTTTAAAAATACGCCTAATTCCCGAGCTTTTCTAAAAAGGGGACGCAGGCGATCTTTCACTGCTCGGACGGAATTTTCCGGATCAATGGGATCAAACTGTGAATAAAGTGAGCTCACTTTAACAGATACGTTCACCTTGCTGATCGCTCCATTTTGATCTGAGTCAATCAGTGGATCATCGGGCCATTTTTTGGAAAGTTCTGCCAAAGTCTCTATGAGATTTAAGTATTTTTTAGCGTACGTCTCAGCTTCAACTTCGCTAACCGCCGCTTCTCCCAAAATATCTACGGTAAAACAGAGATGGTTTTTTCTTAGTTTTTCCAAAGTGGCAAAGGCTTCTTCCGGCGTACTTCCGGTGATGAACATTTTTGCCATTTGCATGACATTCTTCTTTATAGTACCGGCCATTAAACCTGGAGCGAGAGATCCCAGCCCCAATCCCCAACCAAGCACACTGGGAAGGGGTTGATCTTCACTGGAGAAATATTCTTTGAGGTGACGAGCGACTTCATCGGAAGAGTTTAAGTAGGGCAGCACATCCACAAAACGAAACATCTGCGTTTTAAACCCCTCGTTTTGCATGCTCCAGTCCATGATGCGGCCATACCACCAGTCTTTATTAAATATGGAACCGGTTTCTTCTGACATGAGATCAAATATTTTCCGACCTTGGGACAAAATTAAATTTTGAAGTTCGCTATTAGGTTGAGCCATGGCGAAAACTCTAGCCCATGTTTATTGAAATGTCCATTGGCCGGAACTCAGGCCCACAAGCTCTGCTAAAATCTCGTCCCCTGGTTTCAAAGTGCCCACACCCTCAGGGGTTCCCGTAAGGATAATGTCCCCGGGCTGTACGGGAAAACATTTTTTTAAATACTCTATAATCACGGGCACGGGAAAAATCATGTCTTTAGTGAAGCCGTTTTGAGCTAATTTTCCATTATGTGTAAGCCGAAGCTGCAGGTTGTCTAATTTAATGTCTTGGGTACTGACCCAATTTCCAAGGCCGCAGCTTTGTTTAAATCCTTTAGCCAGTCCCCAAGGAGTTTTTGTATCTTGGGCCTCCTTTTGTTTGTCTCTTGCGGTGAGATCGTTGGCTACGCAAACTTCAGTGGGAAGCAGATTTCTATCCAATTTAACTGCCAATTCTACTTCAAATTGAACATTCTGGGAAAAGCTGGGAAGGGAAATGGTCACACCGCTTTCCACAATACTGGCCGGCGGCTTAAAAAATATAATGGGCGCTTGTGGAACGGCGTTTCCCAACTCTTTGGCGTGAGAAGCATAGTTACGACCGACGCAGTAAATCATCGGGACTTCCATTTACCATTGGATTTTTCACAGATAACATAGCCGCCTTTTTTTATATCCGCCCAGTTTCCAGTTAAATCCTGAATGGCCTCAGGGAGCCAATCACCATGACTGCAGAGATATATAACTCCTAATTGGCTACTCAGTTTTTTCAGAAAATTAAAAATTCTTTGTCGAAACTCTTGGGTACTTTCCGTGGGACTTTGTTCATCTAATGCGTCTTCTATAGTTACCTTTGCGCCGTTAAGTGCAGCAAGAGGAGTCAGGGTTTCAATACATCTTTTTTTCGGACTACTTCGGAAATCATTACTTTTGGGAAGGGTACCTTTTGCAAAATCATCCAGAAGGTCTGTGACTTGCTTAAGACCTTTTTCATCGATGCCGTTATCAATAGAACGCTCACCGGTGTCCCGGTGAGCGTGCCTTACAAAGATCAGTGTTAGATTCATGTTTCCTTATTTACATTCAACAAACTTCGATTCATCAACAAGAACATC
>JBBQPV010000284.1:0-3867 GCA_038216925.1 Bdellovibrionia bacterium | reverse complement strand
ATTTTTCATCGTCATCGATTGTGGAATCCCGGTGAGCAGAAATGGATTGGTTGGGAGAGGAAACGTGGAAAACTTCATGAATTTAATAAACTGCTCAGAGGAAGTACCAACACCACTTATCTTCAGACGATTTCAGTTATTCCTCAAGATGTTAAGTATGTCATCACACTAGATGCGGACACAAAGCTTCCAAAGGGTGCTATCGCACAGCTTGTGGGCACTGCGGAACATCCGTTAAATAAGCCTAGCTTCAGTGAAGCATTGGGTAAAGTTGTGGAGGGTTACGGTATTCTCCAACCCCGTATTACCCCCTCACTTCCCGCAATGAGAGATAGCACGGTTTTTCAAAGAGTGTCGTCGGGACCTTCAGGAATTGATCCTTACGCGTCTGCGGTGTCTGATGTTTATCAAGATGTTTTTGGCGAAGGATCTTTCACCGGTAAGGGAATTTACAACGTTGATGTGTTTGAGAAAGCCATCGCTGGTAAAATTCCGGAAAATTCACTTCTCAGTCACGACTTGTTTGAAGGGAATCTTGCCCGCTGCGGTCTTCTCAGTGATGTGGAGTTATTCGAAGATTTTCCGTCCCATTCTGGTGTGGCCGCGGCTCGCACGCACCGATGGACACGGGGGGATTGGCAACTCTTGCCCTGGATATCAGGTAGAGGGGGAAAATCTATTTCTCTTTTGGGTCGATGGAAGATGGCGGATAATTTACGCAGGTCTCTTATTGCGCCGGCCCTTTTTCTGATCATAATTTTAGGATTTGCAGTTCCCAATGCAAATAGCACAACTTGGCTTGTCCTTGCCCTGGGCACATTATTTTTACCCACTGCTCTGCCGTTTCTCATTGGACTGTTGCCACTAAGAAGAAAAATATCGCCAACCAGACATTTGATATCCATCAGTCACGATTTCATTTTAGGATGCGGAAGATTTGCAGTTCATTTTATCATGCTAGCACAGAATGCTTGGCTGTTTTTAGACGCCATCACTCGGGCCTGTTTCAGGCTTTATATGAGTAGAAAAAAACTTCTAGAATGGACAACGGCGGCTCAGGCAAAATCCACCGCCAGTTTACGATTATCAAATTTCATTATTAGGATGGCCGGTGGACTTAGTTTCACACTGATATCAACTATAGCCATTTTTTTCTTCAACGGCATTTCTGTTTTTGCCGCTTTTCCATTATTACTCATTTGGTTTTCATCACCGTTTTTTGCTCAAATTATTAGTCGCCCTCCCAAGAGACAACACATAAAGCCATTGTCAAAAGATGATGTCTTTTTATTGAGGCAAACAGGCCGTAAGGTTTGGAGATTTTTTACAACATTTGTAACCGAATCAGACCACTTTCTCCCCCCGGATAATTTTCAAGAAGATCCTGCTCCGGTCGTAGCTCATCGTAGTTCTCCTACAAATTTTGGTCTTTACCTTCTCTCTACTGTTTCAGCGAGAGACTTTGGATGGATTGGTATCAGGGAACTTGCCAATAGATTAAGTCAAACCCTAAAGAGCATGGACAGCTTGCCAAAGCATAAGGGACACTTTTTCAATTGGTATGAGACCCTTGATTGTAGGGCCTTAGAACCAAAATATATTTCCTCAGTGGACAATGGAAATCTAGCCGGTCACCTTCTGGTCATTGCACAGATGTGCGAAGAGGTTCTACGCACACCCATATTCTCAGGAGAAGCATTCCAAGGTGCGGCAGATTCATTAAACTTACTTCGGGCCGCTATCGTGGTAAAATCAGACCAACCTGATCTTGAACTTGTGAAAGTGTTGAATCTTTTAGAGGGTTATTTAAGCGTAAACTTAAAGGACGTGGTTGATAAAAATTCATATGCAGAAAAAATTCAAAGTTTTTGCGCACTCATCCTTGATTATTCAAAATCCTTTGATGACGGTGAAATTTCTCAGTGGGCTAAATTACTAGATTCTGACGTTAAGAGCATATTAAAAGACCTGGATTTAATTAGTCCATGGCTAATCACAGAAGCAGACCCAGAGAAGCAAATAGACTGGAGTACTCTGACTCTGGCCCAGATCCCAGATCTAGCGAGAAAAAAAATATCCGATATTACTAAAACTAAATCTGGAGGTCTCCCCAGAGATATTGACGCACTCATTGAATCTTTGGAATTGGCGGAAAATGAAAGCACACAAATCATTGGGAAATTTAAAGAGATCGATTTTCTCTGTCGAAATTTATTTAAACAAATGGATTTCAGTCTTTTGTATGATCAAACTCGTAAACTCTTTTCCATCGGCTTTCGCGTTGCGGACGGTGCCCTTGATTCGGGCTACTATGACCTCCTGGCCTCAGAAGCAAGGCTGACTAGTTTTGTTGCCATTGCAAAAGGGGACGTTTCTCCTAGTCATTGGTTTAGATTGGGTAGGTCATTGACGCCGGTGAAAAACGGCGTTGCCCTGGTGTCTTGGTCTGGGTCAATGTTTGAATATTTAATGCCGTCACTGGTTATGTACACACCGGCGGGAAGTTTATTGGAACAAACCTGTAAACTTGTCATTCAGCAACAAATTCAATACGGGGCCGACAATAAAATTCCGTGGGGCGTATCAGAAAGCGCATATAACCGCCGAGATCTCCATCTTACATATCAATATTCGAATTTTGGAATTCCAGAGTTAGGATTAAAGCGAGGTTTAGGGGAGGATAAAGTTGTTGCTCCTTACGCTACTGTGCTGGCAGGAATGTATGATCCTACTTCTGCCGTTGAAAATTTAAGACAGCTTAAACTTTTTCATTGTGAGGGAGAGTTCGGGTTTTATGAATCTATTGACTTCACCGCAGAAAGGCTTCCAGAGGGAGAAAAGGCCGCTGTGGTGAAAGCAGACATGGCTCATCATCAGGGAATGTCTCTTGTAGCCATTGGAAATATGCTGTTCCGTGGAAATATGCGAAAGCGTTTTCACGCTGAACCAATGATTCAAGCAACAGAACTTTTACTCCAAGAGCGCACTCCAAGAAATGTGGCGGTCAATAAACGTGCCGATGAGAGTCTTCAGGTAGGCCTTGTTCAAGAAGTTATTCAACCCATTTCTAGAAAATACAGGTCTCCCCACCATCCCGTTCCCACAGCCCATCTTCTGTCAAACGGTCACTATACCGTGATGCTGACTACAGCGGGTTCTGGGTATAGTCGGTTCCGAGATACCGCTGTGACAAGGTGGCGTGAAGATGTGGCAAAAGATTGTTGGGGAAGTTATATTTTTTTACGCAACACCCTGACAGATAAAGTCTGGTCTGCGGCTTTTCAGCCCGCCGGCGTGGAACCGGATAGTCACGAAGCCGTTTTTGCAGAAGACAGAGTGAGAATTTCCCGAGAAGACGGGGCAATCAGAAGTGAGGTGGAGATTTTTGTCTCTCCCGAAGATAACGCTGAAATTAGAAGATTAAAAATCACCAATACTGGCCTGGAAACACAAGAAATTGAGATCACATCCTACGCAGAAATTGTTTTGAACACCCAGGCCGCAGACATTGCCCATCCTGCATTTTCAAATCTATTCGTTCAAACTGAATTTCATCCAGAGATAAAAGCAATAGTGGCCACCAGAAGGCCAAGATCAAATCAGGAGAAACCACTCTGGCTGGCCCATGTTGTTGCCTCTGAAAATCAAGAACTATATGGGTTACAGTTTGAAACGGACAGAGTGAAATTTATAGGGAGAGGACGCACGCTCAGAAATGCAGCAGCTATAGTAGATGGTAAGCCACTCACAAATTCAGTGGGAAATGTTCTTGATCCTATAATAAGTCTGCGAGGGAAAACTCGCATTGAGCCGGGGACCACCGTCAGAGTGACATTTTCCACCATGGTGGCGCAATCCAGAGAAGAA
>JBBQPV010000283.1:0-3875 GCA_038216925.1 Bdellovibrionia bacterium | reverse complement strand
AAACCTGCGTGCACAGACGCGGACCCAGTGGCTAAGGCATTGGGATATAAGCCGGTCGCCTCTCAAATTGACAAGAAGCAATTCCCACAGTTTAAAACACTGAAAAAGGATCAAAATTGCGCTGGCTGTAATTTGTATACCGAAAGTCCGGAAGCAAAAGGATGGGGCAATTGCACCATGATCACCAACTGCTCAGTTGATGCTAAGGGTCTTTGCGGATCATGGCAAAAACGGGCAAAAAAAGCTTAATCGAATTCATCCAGGCCCGGGATGCGCCTAAAGGCAATGCCTGTGGGCGCAGACTCTTTCTGATCGTGAGTTGCCCCCAGGTGCAAAGTATCCCGGCCATATTTTTTATTGATGTTGTCCATCACTTGTGAAATTTGATCAAGCTTAGGATTTTCAAAAAAAGAAAATTGATGAAACCCGTGACGGACTAAGTCCGCAAATGAAACACTTATTTTCAGTGGAGTTTTCCCCCGAGGAATATCTAGCCACAGTTCTTCAAGTTTTCTAAGAAGACTTACAGTATCTCGAAGCTCATTAAACTTTGCGGAATTCTCCCAATATGAATCTTCGGAACCGATGAATTTAACTCGCACGTTCAAATTTTTGGTGTAGTCATTGTTTTTTCTCAGACGCCAAGCCAACTTTGTAAGAAGTTTTTTTCCGATTTCACAGGAGCCTTCCCTGGTGCGCTTGTCTGGCGGAAGGACGTGCTCGTGGCTGATGGATCGGGACTTTTGCGGGGGAAGTTCAACATGTTCACCTTTAAGCCAGCGGAACATTCTGTCTCCCCAAACTCCGCCCCAAATTTTTTCCATTTCAGGTTTGTTTTTTGATAACAGCTCTGCCACAGTCCTGATCCCCATTTTTAGAATACGCTCTTCCATAGCAGCACCAACTCCGGGAATATCTCTTAAAGTCAGAGAGTGAAGTTTATGAGGAAGATCCATTTTTCTAATGATAGTCAAACCATCTGGTTTTTTCATATCAGTGGCTATTTTAGCCAGGAATCGATTGGTTGAAAGCCCAATAGATGCCGTGACAGTCGGTCCAATTTTTTCTCGGATCGCCTCTTTTATTTTCATCGCAACTTTACAAGCCACTTCAACCTGTTGCTGGGAGCCAGTCAATTCGGCCGCGATCTCGTCTATTGAAAGGATGCTATGAACGGGAATGCAACTTTCCACTACTTCAATAATTCTATGATGGTAGCGTATGTAAGTTTCATGATTGGATTCTACAAACTGAATCCCGGGACACATTAGCTTTGCATCCCTCACTTTTGTTCCAGTTTTTACGCCATGTTTTTTTGCTTCATAGCTTGCAGCAAGGCACGACGTTGAATCTGCCATCATGGGCACAACGGCAACGGGTTTCCCTCTGAGTTTAGGATTTTCCTGTTGCTCCACAGACGCAAAAAAACTATTCAAGTCTAGATAGAGCCAAGAAACGTTTTCCTGTGGGTTCATGGTGACAGAAAACCATGGATTTTCTAGGCATTACAAGGGATAAGTTCATCTATGAGAATAGCCCTGGCTCAAATCAATCCTCATCTTGGCGCCTTTGATAAAAACGCTGATAAAATAATAACCTACATCAAACGTGCAAAAGAAAAACGAGCGGAACTTGTAGTTTTCTCTGAGCTGGTCCTTTTTGGATACCCTCCATATGACCTTCTTGAGAGAAAGCATTTGGTAAAAAGGCAGATCAAGGAACTATCTCGAATTTCTAAAAACATGCCTTCGGGGATAACGGCCATCATAGGGGCGGTCACTGAGACCCCTGTTCAATTTCGAGGTAAGCCGTTTCAAAACTCGGCGTTAGTTTTATCAAAGGGACAGAAACCACGGCAGTTTGCAAAACAGCTTTTGCCTTCTTACGATGTTTTTGATGACACCAGATTTTTTGAAAGCGGTCATGAAACTGGTATTTTAAAAATAAAGAATTTTGGCACAGTGGCTGTCACTGTGTGTGAGGACATGTGGGCAAAATCTCGAAATTATCTCCATGACCCTTTCAAAAAAATTAAAAACGTTGATTTGATTATCAATATATCTGCGTCACCGTTCACAGTGGAAAAAAATATTCGCCGAATTAAAACTGCCGCGGCCCACGCTAAAAAAACCAAATGTCCTTTTGTTTACGTTAATCAGGTGGGCGGACAAGACGAGGTGGTTTTTGACGGAAGAAGTTTTGTTTTAGATAAAACTGGGAAAGTCTTGGTTCAAGCCGCAGCATTTGAAGAAGATCTGGTGATGATAGATTTAAAAACTAATCAAATGGAACACAGACCTCAACCCCAACTAGAAGTAGAAGCGCTCCGGCAAGCACTAGTTTTGGGGATCAGAGACTTCGTAAAAAAAACAGGGCAAAAAATTGTTCACTTAGGTTTGTCCGGCGGTATTGATTCTTCGTTGGTGGCTTGTTTAGCGGTGGATGCTTTGGGACCAAATAATGTTGTGGGAATTATGCTCCCGGGGCCTTTTAGCTCAGAGGGAAGTATCACTGATGCGGTGGAACTGGCTAAAAATTTAAAAATCCATACGCTAAAACTGAGTATTAATAAGCAATTTGAAGAAGGGATGAGTCTCATTGAAGCCTTTAAGCCAGCGCCTCATCAAAATACTCTCGAACTTGCCGTTCAAAATCTTCAAGCAAGGATCAGAGGTTTAATCTTAATGACGTATTCAAATATGAAAAAAAGTCTGCTGCTCACAACGTCCAATAAAAGTGAGATTGCGACGGGATACGCAACTCTTTATGGAGACATGTGCGGGGGGCTTGCCCCAGTTGGCGATATGTTGAAACGGCAAGTCTATGAACTCTCCAATCATTATAACAAGGACCATCAAGTCATTCCGCTCTCGGTCATTAAAAAAGTGCCGTCAGCGGAGTTAGCGCCCAATCAAAAAGATCAAGATACGCTGCCTGCATACGACGTTTTAGATAAAATGGTTTCTGATTTGGTAGAATACGAGAAGTCTCCGGAGAAACCGTTGGAGAAGTGGCTAGAGGAAAAATTATTTCAATCAGAGTTTAAGCGCTGGCAGTTTCCGCCCATTTTGAAAGTAAGTGAACATGCTTTTGGTCGAGGACGCCGCATGCCCATTGCCAGAAGTTCAGATAACTTATAAATCCATGAGGAGATCGAGCTGCTTGAGTTGCCGGGTTACTTGAGGAAATTTCAACGGGTTACCGCCGGAGAGATTAATGAGATTTTCAATCACTACTGGATCACCAGATTTAAAAATTCTTTCCATCATGATTTGAAAAAGGTGACCGCAAAATCGCGCGTCTGCTTCTGCCCTATGAAATGGTCCATCACAGGTAATTTGTAAATGGCTCACTAGAGTTCCAAGTTTGTAATTTGGCGCGCCGGGAATTACTTTTCTTGCCATGCTACAGCTATCAAGTATTAAGCCCGTGGGTGCATTGGTCTCATGACGAAGGACATTTGCTTTCACAAATTCCACGTCAAAGGGCGCATTGTGTGCAACTAGAATATCGTGGGCGCAAAATTCCGCAAATTTCTCCAGAACATGATCGATTGTGGGTTGATTGGCTACCATTTCATCGGTAATTCCATGAATACGCATCGCTCCAGGAGGAATAAGCATTTTGGGATTAACGAGGCTTGCAAAAGTCTCTACGGGTTTCCCGTCCTTAAACCGAACCCCCGCAATTTCTACGATTTGGTCAGCACCGGGCAAAAAACCTGTGGTTTCAATGTCAAAAGCTACATATTGCATAGCTCTATGTAACTTAGGATTAGTCAAAAATTCAACACATGACTTATAATTTAAGAAAATGAAAATGACATTCTTACCAAACAATAAAATTTGTGAGTTCTCCGGCACCCCAACCATCTT
>JBBQPV010000282.1:0-3895 GCA_038216925.1 Bdellovibrionia bacterium | reverse complement strand
CAGTCATCTTCCGTGCGAGTTTGGAACGCTAGTTATGAAAATAATCCCCCGCTCTTGGGTCTCGGAATTTCTGTGATCAAAGAGGGGGCCAAAGGCGTCCCAGAAAAAATGATGGCCGTGGTGGGGTATATTAAGGCTGATCTATTTCTGAAAAACTTAAGATCCTCCACACTCACTCAAGTATTTGTTGTTGATGGGGCCGGGAAGATCCTCCTTCATACAAAGAGTGAGTTGATGAATAGTTCTGCAGATTACGCAAATTATCCCATAGTCAGTCAGCTTAATAGCGGACAAGTCTCAAACGGTGTTTTGGAATTTGCATTCAATGATAAAAATTATCTCGGTGCATTTTCCAAAACAGGATTTTCCGGCGTGAGTGTGGTGTCCCAAGTGGAGAGTGAGCAAGCTTTCCTAGCTGTGAGTCATCTTGTGAGGCGGTCACTTATTTTTGCGTTGATGGTGAGCACAATAACTTTTATCGCCACAGTCTTCTTTTCTAGAACTTTAACCAAACCTCTTAACAACCTTCTTGAAGCTATGGAAAAAGTTTCTGACGGAAACTTGGATGCCGTATTGAAAGTAAAGTCTCATGATGAAATTTCCATTCTGTCCAATTCCTTCAATAGAATGACCTCGGATTTAAAATCTTCCCGGGTTCAATTAGAAGAAATTAACCGTGAGTTAGAAAACAAGGTTATTGATAGAACTAAGAAATTAGAAGAACAGAATAGGGCTGTGAAAGAGGCTCAAGAAGCTCTTTTGAGAACTACGCGGCTTGCCTCAGTGGGGGAGATTGCTGGGCGCACAGCTCACGAAGTGCTTAATCCACTCACAAGTATTATGGCCCGAGTACAAAGGGTGCAGAAACGACTTGGTGAAGAGATTTCCAATGACAAGAATCTACTTGGAGAAATTCTAAAAGCTTGGCGTGGGGAATTTGAAGAAAAAGGTTTTGAAGGATTTTTAAACTCTTTAAAGGAACCTTCTCAAGTTAATCCGGGAATGAATCTACTCCAAGAAGACTTAAGTAATATTGGAGCTATATTTGATCGCTGGGATGAGGGTCTTAATACCCTTAGCACAGACACCCGGTTTTTATTACAGCAAGCAGGCAGGATCGAAAAGATTTTAACCAGCATGCGCTCCCTTAGCCACGCTGGTGGCCAGAGACAGCAGTTCAAGGGGCATGAAATTCTTCATGATGCGGTCAATATTGTGGCGGACTTATTTTCTAAAAACAAAATTAAACTCAGTGAAGGATACAAAGCCTCAGACCATGACATCATTGTGGATAGAGACGAACTTATTCAAGTTTTAACAAATATTTTGAAGAATTCTTTACAGGCAGTTTTAGAAAACAAAACTAAGAATGGATCGGTCTCCATTGAAACCAGTTGTGAAAATCAGAATCTCGTCATTGACATTGTTGATAATGGAATTGGTGTGGCACCAGAGAATTTATCAAAATTATTTGAAAGTCATTTTTCCACAAAGTCTCCAGACCTGGGAACAGGTTTGGGATTAAGTATTAGTCGCCGATTTGTTCGCGCATTTAATGGAGATTTGTTTCTAGTAACTAGTAAACCCGGTATAGAAACAAGATTTAGAATCGAACTTCCTCTGGCGGTTAAAACTCAGGAGGCTGCTGCGGCATGAAAAATTCAGCGGCGGTGAAATTACAAACTTCTTTTAAGACTCCAGCTTTGATTCAAAGCCACCGGATACTTATAGTAGACGATGAAAAGGAAATTCTTCAGGCCTATAGAGATATTCTCACCCCTGCGGCTAGTGTTGCCGTATTGAAAAGTAGTCGCGGGAAAGCGCAAACGGAAGTGCAGGCTATTAGTCCTTTCACCATTGTGACTGTCTCAAATGGGGAAGATGCCGTTGAGCATGTTAAAAAAGCGGTAGCCGAGGGTCAACCTTTTGCCATGGGGTTTTTTGATGTGCTCCTTAACGCCGGCATTGATGGTATAGAAACTGTAAAGCAAATTCACCAGATAGACCCACAAATGTATGCGGTTCTTGTCACCGCCTATCAAGACAGACATGTGAATTCTATCCAGCAAGTATTTGGAGTGGAGTTTGAGGACCGTTGGGATTATTTAAATAAGCCATTTTCATCAGGGGAGATTTTACAAAAAGCTCGCAGCATGGTTTCCATGTGGAATATCAGGCAAAAACATATCGCCCAGCAAAATCATCTTGATGAAATGAAGTCTCAGCTCAGCGCCAATGAAAAAAGTCTTACTGTAGCGGCGGTGGCCAGAAGCGTAGGTCATGAATTTGGCAATATATTATTACAAATTATGGGTCGAGCGGATTTATCTAGAAATGGCGCCGCAGAGGAAATGAAAAAAGCTTTGGAAACAATTCTTGTAGCTTCAGAGCATGCAGGGCAAGTACTGCAAAGATTTAAGAATCTTTCTAATCCAAAAAAAGAAAGCAGAGAAAAGCAGCCTTTAGATATTGCTCTGCCCATTAAAGACACCTTGATGATGATGGAGCATGAACTTAAGCGTAAGGCGGTAAAGGTTAAACTGAACATAGACGGGCTCCCTCCGGTTTTAGGAGACCACTCGGCGCTGGTGCAAGTATTTATGAATCTTGTGATCAACGCAGTCCATGCCATTGAAAGTGACGGAGAGATTGAATTTGAAGGAAAAGTTTTTGAAAGGAATCTTCAAATTACAGTTAGGGATTCAGGTGCAGGTATTAAACCTGAACATGTTGATTCTGTGTTTGAAGCATTCTTCACAACAAAAGGAAGTTTTGGAACGGGTTTGGGATTATGTGTTTGCAAAGAAGTCATTGAAATCAGTCATGGTGGAAGCATCACAGTTTCCAATCACCCTAAGGGTGGGGCTGAATTCAAGATACTTATTCCACTGTCAGGGGACGGGGAGGTTTTATGAACATGGATACGGTTTTTCTTGTGGTTGATGATGACAGTATGGTGAGAGATATTCTCATTCAGTATCTTAAGAGTTTTGGGTTTCAAAATATCCTGGACGCTAAAGATGGCAAGGTTGCTTTAAAGATCGTGAGAAATCCTAATCAGCATATTGATTTCATTATTTCAGATTGGGAAATGCCACATGTTGACGGACTGACGCTCCTAAGAGCCGTACGTCAGGAGCCTTGCCGCAGAGACACAAAGTTTATGATGGTCACATCACAAGGTTCCCATGAGCGCATGAAAATTTCTAAGGCCGCAAAATCTAGGGTAGATGCTTATATTGTGAAGCCATTTAGGGGAGAACTATTAAAGCAAAAAGTGACGACTCTTTTAAATGGGGAAATTGATGAGAGCGCAGCGGAATTTGATACGGAGATCTTGGGACTTCCTAGGCCGGGCGGTATTATTGTAATGAAAGATAAAAATAAACCTGGCCACGTGAACTATGTGCCGGGCACTCAACCAAAATCCATCAATATTGGAAATCGTGCTGGGGCAGTGGAAAACGCTGGAAAAGTTTTCACGGGTGGAGAATTTGATCCGGAAAAGCCGCCAGAAGAAGTTGATGTCACCACTATGAATATTATTTTGATTTTAAAACTGGTCAATTCTTACAAGAAGATAAAATGGTTTGATAAAGCCATTAAACTTTGTCTAGATGCCGATCTTCATTTTCCAGACAACGCCGATATTCTTTTTAATTTGGGCCACTGCTATTTTTTGAAGGCCCAGTTTCCAGAAGCTGAAGAAGCGTTAAGAAAAGCGATTAAGATAAAGCCATATCACGTAGAGTCTTTTAGCCTCTTAAGCGAAATGCAAAGGGTGGCTAAGGCGTCATAATGCGCATCTTGCTCATTTTTCTGATTACCATATTGTGTTTACCTGCCTCAGCTCTGCAGGTCACAGAGAATTTTACTACAAACACTTATTGGGACA
>JBBQPV010000281.1:0-3914 GCA_038216925.1 Bdellovibrionia bacterium | reverse complement strand
CGTACTCGCCTTCTAAGTAGGCCGCGCAGGGAAGGATTCTTTTTTGGTCTTTCAAGATACTCTCAGCCATTTGAACGGCACTTGCAGAAGGCGCATAGTAAGCGCTGCCAGTTTTTAATAAATTAACAATTTCAGCGCCGCCGTTTCTGGTGCGCTCGACAATTTTTGTTAACTGCTCTTTTGACATAATTTCAGTCAGCGGCACTCCGCCCACCGAACAATGACGGGGCATGGGAACCATGGTGTCACCGTGTCCACCTAACACAAAAGCTTGAACATCTTTGACGCTGACTTGTAATTCTTCTGCAATGAAGGAGCGCATTCTTGCTCCATCAAGAACGCCGGCCATTCCGATGATTCGATTTTTAGGAAACCCGGAAACTTTTTTAGCCACATACGCCATGGCATCGAGAGGATTGCTCACAATTATGAGAATGGCATTGGGAGAATATTTAACTATTCCTTCTGTACATTCTTTAACAATTTTTGAATTTACCGCTAAAAGTTCATCTCGGCTCATACCAGGCTTACGAGGAAGCCCGGCTGTGATAATCACCACATCAGAGCCTGCGGTATCGGCGTAGTTACTGGTGCCAGTCACGCGAGAATCAAATTGTTCCACAGGGGAGGCCTCATACAAATCTAGAGCTTTTCCTTTGGCCACACCTTCATTGATATCTACTAAAACCACATCGCCTAATTCTTTTGATGCTGCCCAATGAGCGGCCGTGCTGCCAACAAATCCGGCGCCAACCACTGTGATTTTTTTTCTTTTGAATTCTGCCATTTGTGTTTCCTTTATTTCATTTGATTAACGATTTCTGTCGCAAACTCTGAGCACTTAAGAAGTTTAGCGCCTTTCATGAGCCGTTCAAAATCATATGTTACAGTTTTATTCGCAATTGCTTTGGTCAAACCCCGTTCAATAAGGTCTGCGGCCTCTTTCCAACCTAAGTATTGAAACATCATGACGCCGCTTAGAATAACTGATCCAGGATTAACCTTGTCTTGGCCCGCATACTTTGGAGCTGTGCCGTGAGTTGCCTCAAATACCGCATACCCATCCCCAATATTTCCCCCAGGAGCAATGCCTAGACCTCCGACCTGTGCCGCTAATGCATCACTGATATAATCTCCATTTAAATTAGGAGTGGCGATGACACTGTACTCATCGGGTCTTAAAAGAGCTTGTTGGAACATACTGTCTGCAATTCGGTCTTTCATTACAATTTTTCCAGAAGGAGCTTTGCCTTCAAATTTTTCGTAGACCTCTGTTTCCGTAATCGTCACGTCACCAAACTCAGTGGCCGCAACCTGATATCCCCAATCTTTAAATGCACCTTCGGTAAATTTCATAATATTACCTTTGTGTACAAGTGTAACACTGGAGCATTTATTTTCTATGGCGTACTGAATTGCCTTTCTGACGAGGCGCTTTGATCCAAATTCGCTCATGGGTTTTATGCCGATGGCAGAATTAGCTCTGATGTCTTTTTTTAATTCTTTAACCAGTGCAATTATTTTATTTGCTTCCGGAGAACCCGCTGGCCACTCGATTCCCGCATAGACGTCCTCCGTATTTTCACGGAAAATAGTCATATTCACTTTTTGCGGCTCAACCACCGGTGAAGGCACACCCTGATACCATTTCACAGGCCTGATACAGGCATAGAGATCAAGCTCTTTCCTCATGGCAACATTGAGAGATCTCATTCCTCCGCCTACAGGAGTCGCGAGAGGACCTTTGATGGCGACGACATAATCTTTTATTGCCGTGAGAGTTTCTGGCGGAAAAAATTGCCCGTTATAAACTTGCGCGGCCTTTTCGCCTGCAAAGACTTCCATCCAACTTACTTTTTTCTTTCCAAAGTAAGCTTTTTCCACGGCGGCATCAAAAACTCGAACACTGGCTTTCCAAATATCTGGACCAGTTCCATCGCCTTCAATGTAAGCAAGGATTGGGTTTGCGGGTACGATGAGTGCTCCATCAGAGCCAACTTTAATTTTCTCACCCGCGGGCACTTGAATTTTTTCGTATTGTGACATGAAACCTCCACTCATTTTTTAGCGTCAAATGGAAAGTCATTGCAACCTCTTTAAAGGGCAGTCACTATCTATTTCATGGACTCGGGAGTGGAATGATTGAATTAAAAAATATTTCACATAGCTATGATGGCAAAACGATGCTTCTGGAAAACGTAAATCTTGCAATGCGTCGAGGCGAAGATTTTGTCCTCATTGGTCCTAGCGGGTTAGGGAAGTCGACCTTGCTGAAAATTATGTCTGGCCTCATCAAGCCAGAGCGGGGACGAGTCCTCATCGATGAAAAAGATCTTTATGGCGTCAGTCATGAAGTCAAAGTCCAGCTGATGAACAAAATAGGCATGTTATTCCAAAAAAATGCACTTTTTGATTCCTTAACGGTGGGAGAAAATTTGGCATTTCCTTTGAGAGAGGCGTCAGCCTATTCCGATGCTGAAATTTCCTCTAGGGTAAAAGAGTATCTAGCTGCGGTTGGGTTAACAGAGGCGGAAGATCTTTTCCCCGATGAAATTTCTGGCGGCATGCAGAAGAGAGTTGGCATTGCCAGGGCGCTGGTCCTCAGTCCGGAAATAATTTTTTACGACGATCCCACGGCTGGACTCGATCCCATCACCTCCCGCATGATAGTGGAGCTGATTTTAAAATTAAATAAGTCTGCCACCACTTTTACAATCACAAATGACATGAACCGAGCCTTCCAAATTGCTGACCGTATTGGCATCATGATGGGTGGAGAATTCATTGTCACGGGTTCCGTTGAAGAAACTAAAAAATTTAAAGACCAACGCATTCAAGATTTTATCAATGGAGAATTTTCTGGGGCCGCTGATGGGCCTTGAAATAAAAAATTTGCAAAAGAGTTTTGGCGCCAAGACGGTGCTTGACGGAATAGATTTAAAATTAAATAAGGGTGAAATTCTTTTTATCCTTGGCAGATCTGGGACGGGAAAGTCGGTTTTATTAAAAAATATTGTAGGACTCATGCGCCCTGACGGGGGTGAAATTTGGCTGGACGGTCAAGAAATCACAAAACTCTCAGAAACAGAATACTTTCCCATCAGAAAAAAATGTGGAATGGTTTTCCAGCAACCTGCACTATTTGATTCTCTCAATATTTTTGATAATATTTCTTTTGGAGTAAAAAAGCATTTTCCACAATTATCTACTGAAGAAATTAGTGCTCGAGTGGCAAAAGTCTTATCTTTGGTAAATTTGAAAAGTGTTGAATGGAAATTTCCCCAAGAGATGAGTTACGGAATGCAGAAAAGAGCAAGCCTGGCTAGAACCGTGGCCATTGAGCCGGAATATCTCCTCTTTGACGAGCCCACCACGGGCCTTGATCCGGTGACAACAACAGCAATTAATCGTCTCATTCAATCTCTTTCGCACTCGCTTAATACAACTTCCGTAGTGGTGTCTCATGACATGAAGTGCGCATTAGAAATTGCGGACCGGATCATTGTTTTAAACGAGGGGAAAATAGCCGAGAGAGGAACTCCAGCTGAATTAAAAAAATCTAAGAATCCACTGGTGCAGGACTTTCTGTTGGAGGTTAATTTAAAATGACCTCTCCGTTAAAGATTTTAGACCAAGTAGGTGGCGGACTTATATTTTTTAAAGAGATTGTGTCCACCGCTATTAAGCATCCACCGGACCGGGAAAGTGTTCTCACTCAGATTTACAACGTCACTTCTCAATCACTCAGCACCACCGTCGCGTCCGGGTTTTTTGTGGGCGCGATTATGACCGTGCAATTTAATGCGCAACTCAAGCAATTTGATGCTTTGAGTGTTCTGGGTGGACTTTCCACTAGTGGAACAATCAGGGAATTAGGACCCCTCCTCATTGCCTTCATGCTCAGCGGGAAAGTT
>JBBQPV010000280.1:0-3922 GCA_038216925.1 Bdellovibrionia bacterium | reverse complement strand
AAATAGAATGGCGAGGAACAAATGAAACTTGCTCATTATCTTTAAAATATTCATAATCACAAAATGACCACGGATGATAAAATTTTGCCAGTAGAAGTTCCAGCCACCGCACTTTCTGAAGATGCGCTGAATAATCTCATTTCCTCTTTTATTCTTAGAGAAGGGACTGATTATGGAAGGGAAGAGGTCTCCCATGAGAAAAAGTCAGAGCAGGTGCGTCGACAGATTAAAAAAGGTGACGTGAAGATTGTATATGACCCGGAAACCCAGTCTGCCACTCTCATTTCCGTTGACTCAGCACGGCGCCAGTGTTTAAACATGCCATTGTAAAAAAAGCAGAATTTCCTGCCATTTAAAGGAGTGTTTATGAAGAAGTTAATATTAGCCATCGTTGCTATCGGATTTGCTGGGTCACTTTCACTAGCTCATGATGAGAAAGCCACTGCAAAAAAAGATGTGACAGTTGATAAATCAACCAATCCCATCACTGGAACAAAAACTGTGACTCAGACCACAGAAAAAAAATTGAAAAACGCCGATGGAACTGAAGCAAACATGAAGATCACCAAAAAAACTAAAATGCATAAAGACGGCACAGTGAAGAAATCCACTGACGCAAAATTAGATTCAACAACTAAGTAAGAGTTTTTTGATGAAATAAAAAAAGAGAGAGCATAAACCGCTCTCTCTCTTTTTTTTGGCTATTGTAAATACGATGGAGCTTTTGATTCCTCATCTGTAATGCTGTGAAAATGAGGACCTTGTTCGAAGGTCTCAATCATTTTTTTATTAAACGCAGGTAAGTCTTGGGGCTTGCGGCTGGTGACAAGATTTCCATCTACCACCACTTCTTCGTCAATCCAAGTGGCTCCCGCATTCTCTAAGTCTGTTTTAAGAGAAGGCCAAGAAGTCATTGTTCTTCCATCCAAGAATCCTGTTTCGATAAGAATTTGCGGCCCATGACTAATGGCCGCGATGGGTTTTCCAGCTTCTATAAACTCGTTTAGAAATTCTACTGCTTTTTCATCTAGACGTAATTTATCCGGATTCATCACGCCACCGGGCAGCATCACGGCGTCATAGTGGGTGGAATCGGCGTCGGCTAATTCTACGTCCACTGCCACTTCTTTACCCCAATCGGTGTGCTTCCAACCTTTTATCTTTCCACCTTTGGGGGAAATAACGTCGACTTTTGCACCGGCCTTCTCCAACGCTTTCTTAGGTTCAATGAGTTCTGATTCCTCGAAGCCGTCTGTAGATAAGATGGCGACATGTCTTCCTGATAATTGTTCCATATAGACCTCCTTTGAGTATAATAGTTCAAAATGTGTGCCCAATTTTATCCCGTAGCTGACCCAGAGCAGCTCGCAAAATTATATAAAGCAAAATTGGATAGAGATTTACAAAAAATCCAATGGGACGCCAAAGTTCTTCCTCATGGGTTGGCGCCAGTTGTTTTGAACTCCAATGCAGGCTTGATTATTAAGCCTATGAAATTTTCCATGGTGCCCTCATGGTCCAAAGATCCAAAAGTTAAGTTTGCAACTTATAATGCCAGAATTGAAACCGTTTTAGAAAAACCCATGTGGAAAAAACCATTTCTCAGTAGTCGATGTATTGTTCCCATAGTTGATTTTATAGAACCTATTTATATTGGGGAACATGCAGGCCATATGATGGACTTTTATGAACTTGAAAGAGGGCCTTTATCTGCCGCGGCAATTTCAGATACTTGGGTTAATAAAGAAACCGGAGAAATTATTGAATCCTTTGCGATCATCACAGGGGAGCCGCTGCCTTTTGTAAAAACGGTGGGGCATGATCGATCGCCTTTTTTTATAAAACACTCTGCAGTGGAGGAATGGTTAAGTCCGGACAAAAAAACCGGCGAAGAGCTCATGAATTTATTAAAAAGATCTAGAGACAATCCTGGCCTTCAAGCGAAATCTGAAAGACCTATGAAGGCAGGATGGGAAAAGAGAAGGTAATTATCCCCGTACTCTTGCCGGAACGTATCTTACTGTGATGTGAGAGCTTGGTTGAGGTACCGCGGCTCCGTGAAACATGACCGAATTTCCCTCAGCGTTGTATGTCCAGCCGTTTACAGAACTTGGGGCCACAACATTGCCGTCCACAAGGACGATTAGGGAATCGGGTTGAGGTGATTCATTAAGTACAAACTGAGTGCTTAATTCTAAGATTCTGGCTTGAATTTTATCAAGTGCCGCTGCATAACTTTTATCACAAATACTTCCAAGGACCCCACCGGTTTTACTTGCGATGTCGATATACCTTTGGCCCACAATTGTACTTGTAGAAGTGGAAGAATGATCCAATACACAATTTGAATCCAGTGCCGCAATACTGGACACGCTATATTTTTTGTTTGCGCCACCAGATCCCGTTATCCCGTCTAAAAAAGACACGTAGGAATTGACTGAATCCAAAGTTGGAGAGGCGTAGTCGTGGTCTGACGGGCACCCGCTGCATCGCGCGCTATCACTGAAATCATCCTCGTCAGATAAAATAACTACTGCTAGAAAAGCATTGGGTCTTAAAAACCCGCCATTGAGTGGGCTTGTGAGTGCAGCCTTAAAACTTGAGAATGCTCTTTCATCTCCAGAGCCACCTGTTCCCTGCATTAAATTTGTGACAAATACATTATTTAAGTTTGGCGTGGTGGGCAGTATGGTGAAAATCCCGGTATGACCAGTCGCATCGGTCCCGTCCCGAAATTTAGCCATTGATCCTCCTAAGTACGCTTCAGTTGTAGTCACTCCCATTTGGTAATCGAAATGTTTGCTCTGAAAAGTAGAAATGAAGGCGCCAAAATTATCCGATAGATTAGACTGGATAGGAGCCATGGAAAGTGAGTTATCTACAACCCATAAAATATCAATTTTATCAGTAAAGGATCCCTTACTTTGATTAAATTCTGCAGAGGACTCCGAGAGTCCAAAGGTGACTTTATTTCCACAAGCAGTGAGTGACCCAACTGACAAGAGAGAAAAAAGCACGAGCAATTTGGTGCTAGACATAAAAACCTCCACACACAGATTTAATTTCGCGCTTACATACAGATTCGTTCCTGGTGACAAATATCATATCGGTAGAAATGGAAAAAACCCGCGTCCAGTAAAGGATTGCGGGCTTTGTCATTGTGAGATTTAGTGTCTAAATTATTTGGAAATGTACTTAAAACTGACTAAAAGTTTACACCTACTTGCACCTTTGCGTATAAACCGGAAAGATCTAAGTTAGATTTGTTACCGTTTATAGTGACGCTGGTAAGGGTGCCCGCTGAGTTTTGCTGAATATCCTTACAAACAAAGGATTGGTATCCTACTTCAGATCCAATCATAAAGTGGTTAATCTTAATGCCGCCCTCGACGCCAAAAGTGTAGCTCTGCTGGGATACGGTGGAGAGATCGTTGCTTCCGGAGGTTTTCACTTTTACATCGTGACTGACTCCGTAGGTTCCCACTAACCCTAAATATGGGCCCATGTTCACAAATCTATAACCTACTAAAAACGCACCACGGTTAGCGTTGACTGTATTATCTGTCCCACCTCCAGAAACTTTATCACTCCATGTTTCATATCTTCCTCCAAGTCCAAGCCTCATGGGAAAATAATAGACGGCGTCTCCACCAAATCCAATCATGCTGGTGTGCTTAGGATAAGAACTTCCGAAATTTGCCTTTAAAATTGCGTCTAAATCCGAGCTAGAAAATGTGGCATAATTAAAATTACCACGAATATCCACTTCAGCAAAAGCCTGGGTTGTAGCGAATAGGGTTAAAAATGTAATTGCAATGAGTTTCAATAGCTTTGTCATATGGTCTCCGTTTAATATTGGTCTAATTATAATGACGTACTGGAGGTGTCATGCAAGAAAATTCTAATTCTGGTTCTTTGGTAT
>JBBQPV010000279.1:0-3922 GCA_038216925.1 Bdellovibrionia bacterium | reverse complement strand
AGTTTAAACGATTTTTCTAAAATTTTCCCCTGTAATGAATTCAACGATTTACCCAACACCGTCACCGGTTCCGAAGCCTACGATTTTTGGCCCGGTTCTCGCTATCTTACAGGTTTGAAATGTCTGGTCGTGTGCAGGTTAGTTTAAAAAGGCTCGTTCACGGCTATTTGTTTAATATTTAATCAAGGGCAGGCCATGAAAACTTTTATCCTCGCTATCGCATCTATTGGTATTTTAATCTCGAATTCTGGTTGTAGCACACAAGACAGAATGAATAACGGAGTCAAGTCCTTGACCCATAAAGATGAAGGAACTGCCGGTGTAAAGACAGAAGCACAAGTTCAAGCATCTCCAGAATTAGATCAAGCACGGGCCGCGGAAGAAAAGAAAAATGCAGAAAAAGCAAAAGCTGAGAAAGAAGAGAGTGCAAGACAAACTGCCGAACGAAGTGGCTTAGCCGTGGATCCAGCGCCAGTCAAAGCCGTGGTCAAAGAAAATAAAATTGGAAAAATATCTTGTAGATCCTTTAATGGAACTACATTGGGTGAAATGACTGGGCTCATGGATGTTTTCGCAACAGAAAATAAAAAGACGCTAAAGACACAGTTGGACGAGAAATACGTCGTTAACGTGAAAACAACGCGAGACCCCAAAGCTGCGCCAGGAGCGGATTATGGCTCACTGCTTCTAACTGTTTCTTCCAAAGATGGCCGGGTGGTCCTCGCTCAAAGTTCCGTTGTGCTTAACAGTGATCTTATTTATCGCCTAAGCTTTATATCTGGGAAGGCAGACAGTTCTGAATTCACTGAAACCTCTTGTAACGGAGATACCTGCACTTCAGACACCAGTCTTGATGTGACAAAGAGTAAGAAACCTACCGTTGCGCCAATCAGTCTCAAATCGGCAACAGGGACTTTTATCACAGAGAGCCCTTTTTCTAAAATTAGGGTCACCAGACAAGAGAAGCTCGCGGAAATCGCAATCACAGACAAAACCGCACCCGTGTACGCAAACCTTCATATTGAGTATGCCCCGTCCGGTAGTTCACCGTGGATTGGTCTCACTTATTTCGACGGCATTAACACCGTGGGCGCTGGTTGCTCAACACTTAACCGTTAAACCATTTAAGCTTTTTTGTTGAAGCATAAATAAAACCTCCTATACTTAATTGTTGCCGCAGCTTTGATGGGAGACTTTTATGGCCGATGAATTTGCTTACATTTTTGGTGAAAAAGATGAACTCCTCATTGTTTTACTTCAAGGAAAAATCATGTCTAAGGACATTGCTACCCTTGAGAAGTGCGCTTCGGAAATCAGCGAAAAGTCTCAAAAAATAGTCCTTTTCTCATTTAGAGACGTACCAACTTTTATTCCCGGTGCCCATTCCGCTTTTGCAAAAATTCAAAAGCAAATTCGCGATGCGGGAAAACTTATGGCTTCTTGTAGTATGCGGCCGGAAATAAAAATAATACTTCTTCAGTCAGGAATTGTGCGGGATGCGGAAATGTTTAATAACATTCCAGAGGCCTGGCAGAAACTCAAAGCTAAATTAGAATCAAATCCACCGAAGGCAAAACCCGTTAAGGAATAGAGTGCATTATTCCGTTCATAACCGTGTAATGCCCTGGGAATGTGCATATATAGGGATAATTTCCCACCACCGGTGCTTTAAATTTAATAGTCTCTTCACCTTTACCAATTAGTTTTGAATGGGCAATGACGTTGGGAGAATCAGGCACATAGTCTTTTCCTTCTCCGGCTTTGATGCCATCCATCCCCACTTGATCGCTCTTATCGGGAAGTGTCAGTACCCAATTGTGTTTCATGGAGGACGCCTGATTTTTAAACGTCAAGGTGATTTCCTGACTGGCCTTGACGGTGAATTCTTTTTTATCAAATGAGAGAAGTTCACCCACCGTTGAAATAACAGGAGAGGACTCCGGTGGTTGAGTATTATTGATTACAGATTTTGGGTGTGTGCAACCAAACGAAAATAACAAACCTAATAGCAGAAACTTAAGCTTCACAGTTTTATTTTCTCAAAGTCTTCACGTAATTATAAAGATTAGTCCATTCTTGAGGGCTGTAGCCCGCCATTCCAGGCATTCCACGCCCGGGAATCCCTTCTGACACCATCTTCATAAATGTACTTTCTGATTGCATAGCACCGGACTTACTCTCTGCTAAAGGCATGGTGATCATGTACACAGGAGGATTCACTCCCACTGCGGATATTTGAGCCCCTTGTCCCGCGGCACCATGGCATTGGGCGCACTGATTCTTAAATATAAATGCGCCGGGATGATCCATGTTTTTAGCCTCCTGGGGCATCACAATTTGATCATTCATTTGCATTTTCTCAATGGCATAGTCCACCGGTATTTCTTGGGAGGCGGAGGTTGCGCCGGTGCCCACAAGTTTAACGGCTTCATTAATATCCTCTGTCGTGTCTTGAGGAGGAGTAGGCGTAGCTATACTTCTAACGTAGTGGGCGAGGGCATACCTATCTTCCACGCTTAAAGTTGTAAAGGCCGCCATAGCAGTTCCAGGAGACCCTTGTGTGAGAGTTCTAAATATTTTTGAGGGTGTACCGCCGTACCGCCAGTATCCAGACTTAAAATTTCTTGGTTTAGGATTAAGCGCGGCAGCAGCAGCTCCGTCCCCCATTCCGTTAACCCCGTGACAACTGGTGCATTGAACAGTAAAAACTTTTTGTCCCTTGGCTACAAGGTCCGCGTTGGCAACATTTAAACGATGGGGATCTGTCTCTCCTCCGCCAGCGCCTTGTACGGCATCAATTTTTAAAGGTTGAACTTCCGTACGAAAGTACACATCAGACCAGATGAAAGTAAAAAATATCGCAAGAAATATGAAGCTAGAATAAAAAGTAATTTTATTCCCAATGTCATCGTACTTAAGTTGCATGAAGAACAGCATGACAAGAATCGCTTTAGTTGAAGCAATCAAAAGAGCAATGGCCAAATTCCAAGTTCCAAAATCATAGTAAGACGTGATGACTGTGGCCAAAGTTAGAAATATTAAAATACCGAAGGTTTTTAAATAAACCTTAATGGGCGTTATATGATGGGCATGCTCTTCGTTGTCAGTCATTGTGTCACCCTATTAAATAAAGTAATGGAAAGAGGAAAATCCAAATGAGATCGACCAAATGCCAATAAAGTCCAGTCAGCTCCACAGGTGTATAGTATTTGTCAGTAAAATCACCCCGCTTGGTTCTAAAGAAAACCCAACTGATGAGAACCATGCCAATAAGGACGTGAATACCGTGAAGTCCTGTCATGATAAAATAAAGTGAAAAGAAAAGACCTACGTGGTCCACTTTAATTCCGTCAAATTTATAAAAACCCGCAGTATAGATCCCCAAATGAAATTTATGCTTATATTCAAAATATTTAATGACCATAAATGTGATGGCGCAGAGAAAAGTGATCACCAACATCTGAAGTGAGCGGGTCCGTTTATTGGTTTGAGCAAAATGAACCGCCAGGGCCATGGTCAAGCTACTAAAAAGAAGAACAATAGTATTCGTAGCGCCCATGACTTTATTTAATTCATGATGGGCTTCATGAAACATTTCTGGGTAAATTCCTCGAAAAATTCCATAGGCTACAAAGAGGCCACCAAAAAGTAAAATCTCCGTGACCAGAAAGAGCCACATTCCAAACTTTGTTGTGTCAAATTCCGCATAACCACTTTTGAAGTGATGGGGAATAACGTGATTAGTGCCTTCAATGACGTGTTGATGTTCAGACATTAATGTTTCCTCCCGTAATTATATGGCGGTTCAATGACAGGATCAGTGGTAAAATTTTCTACGGGCGGAGGGGAGGGGATTGTCCACTCCAGCGATTTTGCACCCCAAGGATTCATAGGTGCCTTTTTACCTTTAAACAAAGACCAT
>JBBQPV010000278.1:0-3940 GCA_038216925.1 Bdellovibrionia bacterium | reverse complement strand
AGGTTACTGTTTCCACGGAAAGTTTAACATTTTGGGGAGCGTTTAAGGAGTTAACCACAGAACTAGCGGCCCTCCCTATTGACTTGGTAAAGGCTTTTTTTCAACAAATTTTACTCCTAAGAAGCTTGCCACCCCGGCAGGTTTTAACTGATACCATTGGGCTTGCTAAATCTCTTATCGCGTCTCGATTTGCAGCTATTGGCGATTTCATTGGCCATTTAAAATCTTATTCAAGAAGGCAGTACATAAAATTTGCTGTGTTTTCTGTATTGTTTTTGTCTTTTTTGTTTACGGTGAGAGATATTGTGAAGCATTCAAAAAGGGCTGGCGAAGTAGACCCTTTTCTAAAAAGTTTTGATGAAGTTGCAGATTCAAAAATAAAACTTGGTGCTTCTGGTACGGAAAAAGAGAAAGCCTCTCCCATTCCGGAGTTTATAGTAGCTCTTCCTAAAATTGTGGCTAATTTGAAACCCGACAAGCCTCGAAAGCAGCCCATGGTGACGGTGGAATTGTTTTTTGAGGCTTCTGATAGAGAAACAGCCGTTGAAATTCAAAAGCGAAGCACAGAATTAAGGGACTCTGCTGCTCGAGTTTTAGAGCAATCAACTTTTCAGCAGCTGGATAATCCAGAGGGAAAAGAAAAATTAAAGCAGCGCATGAAGATGGCTTTAAATAGGATTCTCAATAGTGGCCGTATTCAAAGCGTCTTCTTTAAGTCCATCCAAATCCGTGAGTAATTGAATATTAATGCCGTAACTTTTTATTCTGTCATGGAGAGTACTCTTTGGTATCCCTAAGTCCATGGCCGTTCTTCGTTGATTTCCCTCGTTGGCGATGAGTCGAGACCTTATCAGTTCTTTTTCTATGTCCTTTAGGAATGGAAGATTACTGAGCCTCGGTGAAATTAATGCGGACTGCGGAGCTACTGGAACAGTTGCTTGATCAACTAAATTTATAACATGCTCCGGTTGAATATGCTCTTGGGGAAAAAGTGCACTTGCTCTGGCCACCACATTTTTTAGTTCCCTAATATTTCCTGGCCAAATATGTTTTTTTAATTCCACAATAGCAGGAACAGAAAAACGGGTGCGGTATTCTCTGGCAAAATGATAAAGTATGTCTTCAAAATCTTCCATACGTTCTCTAAGTGCTGGAATGGGAATCTTAATCACATGAATTCGAAAATAAAGATCTGCGCGGAATTTTCCTTCGGCCACCATCTGTTCCAAATTTTTATGGGTTGCAACAATGATTCTAACATCAGTTTTAATGACTTTATCACTTCCAACTGGTCTGATTTCTTGATTCTCTAGTGCGCGCAACAATTTAGGTTGGAGAGAGGGTGGAAGGTCACCGATCTCGTCTAAAAAAAGTGTTCCACCTCTTGCTGCTTCAAAGGAACCCTTTCTATCACCAGTTGCGCCGGTAAAACTTCCTTTCACGTGGCCAAAAAGCTCGCTCTCAACTAGGTTTTCCGTTAGAGCGCTGCAATTAACTCCAATGAATGGTTTTTCACTCCTTTGACTTAGATCGTGAATGACTCTCGCCAGAATTTCCTTTCCTGTGCCACTTTCCCCGTGAAGAAAAACCGGTAAATTAGTTTCGGAAAGATTCTTAAGAGACCGAAGCCTCAATGCTCAGGTTTTATTTTTAGATTTTAACGGAGATTCGGGATCGTCTCTATCTAATTTCCGCGTTTGAAATACAAATGCTGTGGATCCGATTTGTACTTGAGCGCCATCCAAAAGTTGTCCCTCGTACACTTTTAAACCATTGACAGTTACTCCGTTTCGGCTCTTTAGGTCTCTCAGATAAAAGCCCTTTGGTCTTTTCTCAATGCGGCAATGATTTCCACTCACGTGAGGATCTAAAAGCACTAAGTCATTGTCCCCGCTGCGTCCTATAGTTACAATTCCTTCCACTGGGTGAGGAGCAGCCCCGTTCAGTGGGACTAAAAACGCTTCAAGTGTGTTCGCGCTGGGGTCTAATAAAGTCATAGTGTTGTTGGGCATATGGGCATCCTCTCTTAAAGTTATAATCAAATCATTTCATTTTCCGTGCCCAGGTTTAAGTCAATATAGGCACGGTATGCGCCGGTATGACGCCAAGGATCTTGCGGTTGACAAAAGATTTTTTTCATGTGTTTTTAATCACTTATGATAAATGCAAAGTATCTTAAAAGCGCGGTTTGGCCGGAAGACTATCCGGATAGCGACCGTCCGGAACTAGCCATGGTCGGACGTTCCAATGCGGGGAAAAGTTCTCTACTCAACGCCATGGTCGGCCCGGTTAAGATTGCTAAAATCAGCGCGACACCGGGGAAAACAAGGCTCATTAATTTTTTTGACATAGGTGACTACTATAGAGTTGTAGATCTACCGGGTTATGGTTGGGCCGCAAGAAATGAAACAGAAAGAACTATGTGGAATGACATGATCACCAAATATTTTGAATCCAGAGAAAATCTTTTGGGAATCATTCTGGTATGCGACGTCCGTAGGGAATGGACTGAAGATGAAGACATGATTTTAGATCTAGCAAAAAAGCGTGACACCCGAATGAGATGTGTCCTTTCAAAGATAGACAAATTATCCCGTGCAGAATTACAAAAGCAAAAAGCCCTGTGGTTAAAAACTTCCGGCCAGCCCGAGGAGTTTTTTAGATTTGTTTCTGTATTAAATAAAATCGGAGTAAAAGAGTTTGAAGACTACGTATTTAAAAGTTGGGTGAAAGAATCATGAATATTGTTGGTGTTATTCCGGCAAGATACGCATCCACACGTTTCCCCGGGAAACCACTAAAGTTAATTGCCGGAAAGTCTCTCATCACCCACGTTATTGAGGGTGCAAAACTCTGTAGCCACCTGTCCAAACTCATTGTTGCTACCGATCACGAGGCCATCGCCGCAGAGGCGAAAAAATCCGGAGTTGAGGTCGCCATGACAGATCCTCATTTGCCATCGGGATCAGACAGAGTATGGGCCGCAGTAAAAAATGTGGATTGTGACGTTGTCTTAAATATCCAGGGAGATGAGCCCCTCATTTACGGTAAGCCCCTGGACCAGCTTTGCGAAGTATTCCAAGATCGGTCTGTTTCTATGGCCACGCTTGCAAAACCGTTCCAAAATCATGAGGATTTTCTGAGCCCTAATATCGCTAAAATAGTTTTAGACAGCCAAAGTAACGCACTCTATTTTAGTCGGCTTCCGATTCCCCACACCCGTAATAACCCACGAGATTTTGGATATGCGTGCGTGAAACATATTGGTCTTTATGGCTACACTAAATCGTTTCTGGAGAAGTTTTGTGCTACGCCTCCTATCCCCTTAGAAAATGCCGAAGCCTTAGAGCAATTGCGGGCTCTTTGGATGGGCTGGAAAATCAAAGTTATTTTGACAGATTTTGAATCTTGGGGTGTCGATACGCCTGAAGATGTGCTAAAAGTTGAGTCAATTATGTCTCGTAAAAAGTAAGGATCGCCATGGCACAAAAGAGAAAACCCCTGGTTCAGAAGTACGTTTTTGTAACAGGAGGGGTTGTCTCTTCCATAGGAAAGGGCCTCTGCGCCGCAAGTCTTGGGGCGTTGTTAGAGGACCGCGGTCTAAAAATCTCCATGATGAAATTTGATCCCTATATAAATGTTGATCCCGGAACAATGTCCCCACTCCAGCATGGTGAGGTTTTTGTCACCGATGACGGAGCGGAGACTGATTTAGATTTAGGTCATTACGAGAGATTCACCAATGTGCGCGTACGTAGGTCAAATAATTATACCACCGGCCAAATTTATGATGCCGTCATCAATAAAGAAAGACGGGGAGATTACCTCGGTGGGACCGTACAAGTTATTCCTCACATCACTGATGATATTAAATACTTCATTTTTGAAACTTCCCAAGGTGCAGAAGTTTATATATTTGAAATTGGTGGAACCATTGTGG
>JBBQPV010000277.1:0-3949 GCA_038216925.1 Bdellovibrionia bacterium | reverse complement strand
CATGGAGATCTAAGATTTCCTGTTGAATGAGACAGAAACACCCTCACCAAACCAAAGGTTTTAAGTTGGACAAAAATAAAACCAGAGGCCATCAGTAAAAACGTCAGCGGCACCAATACAAATTTGGAGTATCGAGTATAGGAAGAAATCCACTGATCAACGAGGGGAGTGGTTAATATTAAAAAGGTATTATAAATAGCCCAAAAAACATAATTAAGGGTAAACCCATGCCAAAGCCCAATGAATGACATAGAACAGAAAGTGGTTAGAGCAGTTACTGCTAGCGCACGCTTACGTTGGAACGAATCCAGGAATAAACCAAAAAGGGGAAGAAATATGTAATTTCTCACCCATGCCCCCATCGTAATATGCCATCTTCTCCAAAAGTCAGAAACATTTGTGGCAAGAAACGGTAGGGAGAAGTTCTCTGGGAGCTTGATCCCAAAAAGTAAAGCAGTCCCCAATGCAATGTCAGTGTAGCCTGAAAAATCAGCATAAAATTGGGCCCCCAATGCCACGACGGCTATACATTTTTCCGGGTATGTCTGCCCCGCCACTACAGTTTCAGGGTTCACCGCGATGGCGGAAATGAGATCTCCTATTCTTTTTTTAAAAAGTCCGTTTATCACAAGCAGGGTGCCCCATTTTAGGTTGTCAACACTTTCCTCCTTCTTACTTATTTGTTGGGAGGTGTCATGAATTTGGGTGATCGGACCGGCGCCAATGTACGGAAAAAATAAAGCGCCTGAGGCAAAAGAACTTAATGCAGGCATGTCTGCGTTGGCGGATTCTTTTCTCATGAAGACGAAGGCGAGGAGGGAAAAAGTAACATATGAGAGTCCGAACGGAACTGAAGTATTTGTAATTTTAAAAATAAATAACGGTGCGGCAACAAGTAATATAGATAAGTTATAATGAGTCCAACGTCGTTTTTCACCCCAATAAACAAATACTGTAAGAGTGAAGAGAATAAGATAACCCGTTAAATCTGCACTTAAAAAATAAAATATGCATCCGCTAAAAAGAATAAGAAGATTCCGAAAAGTTTCCTTTTCGAGAAATAAATAAGCCGGAACCAGGAGCCAGATGGCAAGCCAATAGAGAGGGGATGTGAGGAGCATTAGCTCAAGTCCGCTGCTAAGAAATCTGTCAGAGTGGCGGGCCAAGCATTTACGTCAAGGCCGTGCTGGGCAAATAGAGCATAAGAAAACCTCTCCAAACCAAATCCCACACAGCCAGAATACGCCAAATCTCCACTGGCTAATTTAATATTGTATGCTTCGGTGAAGTACCTTTCATGTTTGTTAAGGGAAGCTATTGAAATAGTTTTTTCAATTTCTGGTATATCCACACGCATTTCATATTTACGTTGTTGGGACTTCTGAAAAAAATGGAGGGTTTGAAGTTTAGTTGGAAAAAAAAGATCAACGGAGGTTTCTAGGGTTCCCCTCAATAGGGTTGATTCAAATAGAGTTTTAATAAATGTTGTCCAATTTGAAATGAATTTACCAAGTCGAAGTTCATCTCCAATAAAAATTATTTCACGAACGGAAAATTCCCTGAGTCTTTCTATTCCAGTACTTTCATCACCTTCATTTCTAAAAACTTTCCCTGAGGTGGTGAGGTATTTGTCTTTCTCAAGGACTGAGTCTGCACAGTTAATATAACTGTGTAGGCAATTTGCAGAACGACACACAAGGTCAGGTTCTTGGAGGAGATTCAATATCTCAGAGCGACATCCAACTTCTGAGAGAGTAGATAGGCTTCGAACTGGAGCCGAAACAAAATTCAAGAAATGGGGATAATTTTCCAAAATTGTCGTGCGCCTTAAATCCCTTAAACTCACTAAACTCGGAAATTCACAATCTGAGGCCCCAGCACTCATGGCAAAACCTTCAATTTTTTTGTCTATAGCTTTCATTACTTTTAAAAAAGATCCAGATAATGAATAGAGCCCGATACTGTGACTTTGCAGCTCCCCAACTAGCACAAGAGTTTTAAAAATGTCTTTATGATGGGAGCGTTGGACATGGGTAAAATTTAACAAAGTTTCAGTGGGGATTCTTTTACTCGTCAATGCGACCTGAGCTAATATAAATTCGATCTGCGGAAAAACGGTTTTGAATTCATCGGAGTTGAGGTTTGCATTTTTTATGAGAAGCTTTCTATTTCCAATTTGGGTCGCCGTTACACCGTAACAATTAATAGCGTTGATTGCGGTTTCAATCTCTGAGGCACTTAAGGTCTCAGGAATATTGAGTTCAGGAAACGTCATTTATTCAGCCTTGCCTTCACCGCGGAATTCAGTTTTTCTATTGTATTGAGCAAAACCAGTTCTCTGCCAGTAAAACTAATTTGATAATGCCGCTCAATTTCGTCTATTATTGATAAATGATTTAAAGAATCCCATCCTCTCAAAGTAGAAAGTCCTGATTGCGGATTCATTTCTTCTAGTTTTAAATTCAATTTGCGGGACAGTATTGTCTGTATCTCACCCATCACATCCATAGCCGAAGTTTAGTCTTCCGCTGTTCACGCAGTCAAGTGGTTGCGGATGCCTTCAAAACTAACGGCGCACCCACAGGATTGAATGCAGAACTTGCATACTGTTCAAAACAACTTTGAAATTTCCAACGCATTGGTTTTCCACTGGCGGTCCTAAGCGCTTGGTTATGCACAATAAATATTTTGGGCCGGAGGTAAAACGGAAGCGGTTCAAGGGTGGCACGCAGCGCACTTATTTGAGCATCTGACCAGGAGCCTGATAACATGGCTCCGACCTCCTCGCCTGAAAGATCGTGTAAGAATCCTACTGAAATGACATCAGTCTCTTCAGTTATAAAAGGAGCAAACACATCATCAATTTCTCTTAATGAAACAGTTTCCCCAAAACGCTTTATAACGTCTTTTTTGCGACCACTGACAAAGAAAAATTTCTGTCCCTTATCATCGAGTTTAAAATATCCAAGGTCTCCGGTTTCTAGGTATCCGTTTTTGAATAGCTGATCAGGGTGTGTTCCCTGATAACTTTCCATAACGTTAAAACCCTTTATGCAGATTTCACCAGTGCCCCCCTCACCAACCTCTGTGGCATCTGGGCCAACAATCAAAACTTCATTACCTCTTAAAGCGATGCCAACGGATGGGTGTGAGAAATTTTTCATCCAATACAGGTTTTCACTGGTGGTTAAAGTTATCGGCATGGTCAAAGAGAAATTCACTGCTTCTGAAAGGCCGTAACCTTGAATGAGTGGCTTATCAAAAGTTTCAACAAATTCTGCTGCAGTAGAAGTAGAAAGGGATGATGCGGCGGACACCACATATTCCAATCGGGACAAGTCTATGTTCAAGAAATCTCTTTTTCGATTTAAAATTAATTTTATTAGCGTGGGAATGGCACTCAGTATATTGATTCTGTCATTTTGTAAGGACGAGAGAATAACAGGCAATGAAAACTTATCATAAATAACAACTTGGGATCCGGACAGGAGACTACAGAGAAATGAAAATTCCAGAGCGTTTACATGAAAGAGCGGAAGTGAAGTGGCGATAATTTTCTTTTCAAAAAGTTTATGATGTTCAATGAGAGCATCTGCATTGGACAAAATGTTTGATTGCGACTGTTTCACTATTTTTGAATATCCCGTGGAACCACTTGTAAATATCAGAACCATGGGGCGGGAATTGAAGTTGGACGTGACAATAGGAGGTACATTTACCGTATTATCCAATTGCATGGCTTGAGAGATTGGAAGACCATCAATGATAGACTTATTATCACTCCAAACCGTTACAGCCTCTTCGAAATTTTCAATTTTAGATTTTAGGCGAGCCACTCCATCCGCCGGGTTCATTGGACATACTGTAAGGCCCATTAGCCAAGCGGCTGTTATAAATGTCGTGTTTCTATAGGTATTTCCCCCTATGGATATAAACGTAGTTTCATTTG
>JBBQPV010000276.1:0-3957 GCA_038216925.1 Bdellovibrionia bacterium | reverse complement strand
CCTCACAATAAACTTGTCTTGATTGCGCAGGGGGGCTTCTTGTGGCATATGAACAATCCAAAATCCGTCTGGTTTTTTTTGAAATCTGCATTGAAGTGTCAAAGTCCCCATTTGAAAAAGTGCCGAAAAATTATTTTTCACGGGAAACTTAAATTCAATTTTAGATAGTAATTTTTTTGTTAAAAGTGGGGGCGCGGCAGAAAAAATAATTGCGCTTCCTCTTTTAAGTTCTGACGGTGAAAGGTCTGTGATGTGCAGGGCAATTCTTCCGGCCGTGGATATCTGCTCTTTGTCCGTACTATCAAAGCGAAGGTGTTTAATGGTAGTATTTTTAAATTTCTCCTGCCCAGGGATGAACACAAATCCTTTTTCACCCTTCGCCAGCGTCCCTTCATTCCAAGTCCCGGTGACAATGGTTCCGATCCCTTTCATTGTGAAGGACCGATCAATGAAAAATCGAGGTTGTGAGTTTTTAGGAAGTGCGGACTGTAGTGATGCAAAAAACTTTTTAATATTATGCAGCACTTCTTCAGGTTGATTAGTGCGGTCATGGATGTAAGGGAATATCGAAACCTCAGGTTTAAAATAGTTTCTCACTTCAGAAAGGATGCGGGCCTTTTTATTTAGTATTTCTTCTGGCGGAATTAATTCCAATTTGGTTAACGCTAAGAAAACCTTTTCAATACCAAGCCAAGATAATATTTGGCAGTGTTCACGGGTCTGCTCTTTTACCTCTTCTTTGAGATCCACAATGAGACAAACGCCGTCCACAGCCCTTTGGCCAGCAATCATGTGTTTAACTAGACCATTGTGCCCAGGACAATCGATGAAAGACACCTCCAGCGTATTCACAAATCCCAAATCCAGTGTGATTCCACTTTTGATTTCTTGAGGTAAGCGATCGGGATGAATGCCCGTTAAAAATTCAATAAAAGAGGACTTCCCATGCTGGACGTGACCGGCCGTGGCAAGGAGGAGGGGGCGCACAAGGACCTTCCTTTCAGGAAAGCCATAACTTAGACTTAAATGCATGGTATCTCAAAGTAAAAAGTGGATTTTCAGAATGCCCACTGGACATATTTATGGGCCTTTTGAGCGCTCAAAGGTGATGGACCTTTTAAATAAAGGTGTTCTCACTGGTGAGGAAGACGTCGCAGAATATCCAGCCGGTGAATGGGTTGGATTTTCTCAAATCAAAGAGATCAGTGATTTATTAATGCAAACTCTGGCCGTCTCTACAGTGGGGCCAAAAATAAAAGAAGCGACAAAGCTAACCAATACGCCCAGCGCAGGCACGGGCTCTTTTAGTGGAAGAGGTAAAGTCCAAACCAAGAAATTAAAAGACGTGCCCCCCAAACAAAAAACAATTCCGCTAGGCCCTCCCCCTGACATTGTTCTTTCAGAGGAAAGAAAGTTAAAATCGAAAACTAATTTCATACCGGTAATCATTGTTGCTGCTACAGCTCTCATGCTCTACATGGGCTGGGCGCAAAAAAACTCGCCAAAAACCAAAACTTTGAGTCTTTTAGTTCCCATTCCGTCTTCCAAAGGAGACCCCGCAAAATCTCAGGAGCTTGTGAAGCAGGGTTGGAGCTATTTTTATAAAGACACGTTTTTAAATTATATAAAAGCAGAAGAATATTTTGTACGTGCGGTAGAAGAAGCTCCAACAAATACAGACGCAATTGTAATGCTCTTGATGGCAGACAATGAACTATGGCCCTTTGCGAGGCAAGACAGCCGAGATCAAGGAGTTGTGCAGTGGCTTCTCCAAAGTGCCTCAAGGGCGGATTTATATGGACCCAAAAGATCTTTAGCTACAGCTATTTCACAAACAATTTTAAATGATGAAAACGCTAAGTCTCAAATAGATTCAGGATTGATTTCCCAACCGCAAGAGGGGAGATTTTATGCATTGAAGGGGCAGCAATATTTTGCTGTAGGGGACTATGAACAAGCAAAAAATTATTATGAGAAGGCCGCAACACTTTTAACTTTCTGGGCTAAGCCGTTTTACATGATTGGAGTCTGCGCCAGTCACATGGGAAATGGAACGCTGGCAGAAGAGTCTTTGATTAAGGCCCTTAAAATGAATCCCAATCACATGGGAGCAAGACTTGAACTTGGAATTGTTGAGGAAGTTTTTTTTAACCATTCAGAAAAGGCCAAAGAGAATCTGATTATTGCTTTTGATTCTGACGAACGCTTTCTGCCCATCGCAGAATCAAGGGGGCGGGCAGTGATTGCCCAGATATACAAGAAAAACGGTGAAAACTCTAAGGCTCTTGATGAAGCAGAAAAGGCTTTGGCATTAAGCCCTGGGGATCCATCACTGCAAGAATTAGTAGCAAGATACGGCGGGAACGCAGCAAAAGTTGAGACCCGTGGTGGAGATAAACAATTCATGCAGCAGGGTGAACAATATTGGCGCATGAAAAATTTCTTAGCCGCGCAGGCGCAGTTTAAGGCTGCATTTACCTCTAACCCAAGAAACGCAATGGCCGCAATGAGAGCCGGGGAAGCTCTTTGGCAAATGCATCAAGCGGGAGAGGCCCTAAGCTACTTACAAAAAGCGACATTGGCGGACCCCAGATTAGTGGCCGCCTATACAAGGCTTGCAGATTACAAAACACAAAGGTTTGATTTTGACGGAGCCGCAAGAGTCCTGGAACTTGCCATTAAATCAAATCCAAAAAACTATGAAGTGTTGAGGGCGTACGCACAATTTTATTATCGCCGAGGTGAGTACGTCACCGCAGAATCTTACGCAAAAAAATCTTTGCAGATTTATGAAACAGACGTTGTTGGGAATCAAGTCATGGCAAGAATTCAGCTTGGGAAAAAAGATATTGTTAAGGCCATGCAGTATGCGCGACGAGCCGTGGACCTTGATCCTAGAAATATTGAGGCCCAAACCACATACGGAAAAATTAAAGCTGCGTTTGAGGGAGAAAAAAGTGCGGAGAGTTATTTTACTGAACTTATCAATACATATCCCTCTGAATTGGAATATCGGCTAGCACTGGGTGAAGTTTTTATTCAAGCAGAGCAGTTCCCAGCAGCGAGGCAAGTTTTGGAACAAGTCATTGCTTTTGATAATAACAATAAGGAAGCCTATTTATTATTAGGAGATGCCAATTATTTAAATAGTCAGTGGGAAAAAGCGCTGGCGGCATATCTTTCCGCCGCTCGTGTAGATCCCTCAGACCCAAGTGGTTTGTTCCGGGCGGGAGAAGTGTATTCCAAAGTTGGAAAATATTCCGATGCTCAAAAACAATTTCAATTGGTTGTGAGGGTTAATTCTTTTTTCCCAAGAGCGCATTACAACTTAGCTAAAGTACTTTTTAAATCCGGGGCCGGGGATTTGGCTTTGAAAGAATTAGATGATGAAAAGAGATTGAATCCTCGTTTAGCAGACCCATATGAACTCTCCGGCGACATTTATCTTACATCTAGAAAATTTCAGCAGGCTGCTCAAAGCTATCAAAAGGCCGCAGAAATTAAACCTCAGGGGGCGGAGATTTATGTGAAGCAAGCTAAGGCGTATCGGGGACAGGGATCCTTCGATGCGGCGCTAGCCATGCTCCGGTTGGCGGCTGCTAAAGAATCTGGATTTTCAGAGATCTACCGCGAGCAAGGATTTATTTATGAACAAAAAGGTCTGCCCGGTGAGGCGGCGGTGAGCTTTAGACAATACCTACGTCTAGAACCAAATCCACCTGACAAAACGCAAATTTTGGATAAAATAAAGGAACTGGAATAAGGAGATGTCATGATTAAAAACATGCACGGAAAAATCAAAGAATCGAGCAAGAGTTTTGGGCTTTTTTTTCTAAAGGCGGTTTCTGGGGCACTTGTTGGCCTCACGGCAGCCCTGGTTCTTAAGGGGTTTATGGGAATCACAGGCTTTTCTTTTATTTTCGTTATAGTTGCCATGACTGGCGCCTTTGTAAAATT
>JBBQPV010000275.1:0-3960 GCA_038216925.1 Bdellovibrionia bacterium | reverse complement strand
GGCCTATTTTGATCCCGGGAAAAGGACTTCACTATTGGAGACAGTTGAAAAGGGATTAAATAAAGATATTGTACACATGGATTCCCTTAAGAAAGCTCTTAATGAAGACACTCTAATTTCCCTAGTTGGGACCGTTACGCCTTCAAAACCAAAAATAAGAAGAGTATTTGCTGGGCCAAAAGGTTTAGGCAAAACATACGTTGCAACCACATACGCAAAACATCTTGGAGTGCCATTTGTCAGGATAAATTTGGGTGATTATGCTGGCAAGCTTCCCGCAGCGCTATTACAACAAATAACTTCTGCTCTAAGGAAGAATGCTTTTACAGTATTTCTGTTTGACGAGGTAGAAAAGGCGCCGATTTATATTCAGGAAGCTTTGTTGGGTTTGGCTGACACAGATCATATTGTTGTGCAGGAAACCATTGATGGACAAATCGGTGGTGCCAAATCTTTTGTCAGAGTTCAGACATCAAATTCAAGCATGTTTTTTGCCACAAACGCTGGGAACCAAAAAATTCTAAATAACAAGGATTTAGCCCCTGAAGATTTGGCTAAAGCGATGGTTGCCGACGGCTTCTCCGAGTTTCTATTAGATAGGACCGCGGAGATTCACGTATTTCGGCCTCCGGAAACAAAAGAGGAGTTTAAGGCTGTTGTGGTAGCCCAGCTTAATGAGAAGTTAGCGGAGCAAGAAGCCCGAAAAGAAATAAAGATTAATGTGAAAAACCGGGAAGAGTTTTTGGAATCTCTAGTCACCAAGTATTTTACCCCTACTGCCAGTTACCGAGCGGTCATTGCTGAGATTGACAGAGTGGTGGCTCTGGCCGTTGCCGGCGAGCTGAAATCAGGGAATCCAGTCCAAAAATGCACACTCTCTTTAGTGTCCGTCAGTCAGCCTTTTAGTAGCGGTCGATCAGGTAGAATTGGCTTTTAAATCCTTTTTGTGAATTAATAATTCACTGGAGGATCCAAATGAAAAAACTATTAATTGGTTTACTAGTAGTCATTCCCAGTTTAGCGAATGCTCTGACTCTAAAGTGCGTTTATCTGTCCCATAAAAAAGTGGAAATCAAAACCACGGAACTCAGAGATGGCCTTGCCGAACTTAGATACGTTGACAAGGAAATAGAGTTTTACGCCGATGCGCGGGACGAAAAAATAAATTCCATAAAAATTTCTCACACTAAGGCCGGAGTTAGCTTTGCCTCATATCCAGCTTCATTGGGTGAATTAACCGCCTTAAGCGGAATGCTTGACGTACTTACCGATCACGCTTCAATGGATTGTTCGGTCGAGTAAGGATTCTTGCGGGGCGCCTCATTTCAGCGGCGTCTTCAATTTCAGAATCAGGATCGGAATTTGAAATACTTCCCACGGGCATTGACGCTTGAGGTGGAATGATTTGTCTCACTTTTGGTTTTGTTGTGATCATTTCTTTTACTCGGGTTCTCACTGAAGCGGCTTCTCTATAACCGAATCTTACCACTTTAAATAGCCGCCAGACGCTTTGACTTTTGTTTTTAGCATCCACTACTCGCCATTTATAATTTCCAGCGTCCATTGAATGGCGTCTTTTTGTATCTTTGGCATTTAAGACCACTTTATTTGAATTCTCTAAATCTACTAATTCCACGGCTAACTTTGACTTTTTTGGCTTTTTATCAAACTGCCATTGGAAGGTGACAACGCCGTTGGACAAGGTGGACCGGTGGGGTGGACTGATAAGTTTTATTCCATGGTAAACAGGTTTTTTTACGTTCACACGTATAGTTTTAACGGACATGTCTTCTTCAGGTGGCTTAGTGGTATATTGACCAATGCCGCCCATATTGGTGCCAAAAATCACAGCGGCAGTGGCAAGTACATAATAAAAAACACGCGATCTCATGAAGGCTAATCGGCATGATTAGTGATGTTTGTTAGAAGCCTCTAGCATTTGTCTAGCATGAGCTAGACTTGTGGCTGTGATTTTTTCCCCACTGATCAAACGTCCTAATTCCTGGACTCGCTGTTTGTCTGTGAGTTCGCTGACGTCGCTCTTAATTAGACCTTTGATCACCTCTTTATTAATCAAAAAGTGTGCATCAGCAAATGAGGCCACCTGTGGCAAGTGTGTGATGCTTATGACTTGGTGAACTTTTCCGATAGATTTCAATTTTCTGCCCACTTTTTCTGCGGTGGGGCCACTGACACCGGTGTCTACCTCATCAAAGAGATAGGTCATGGGGAGATCGGTCAGTGAAACAACTTGTTTTAGAGCAAGCATAATTCGAGACTGTTCTCCACCCGAGGCGATTTTACTAAGTGCACGGGCACTTTCTTGAGGAGCAGGTTTAATCATAAAAGTAACATCATCAAATCCGTATGTGGAAACTTGTTCTTCTTTTGTAATATGAATGGAAAATTCTGCGCCCTTCATATTTAAGTCTTTGAGTTCTGAATTTACCCCTGAACTCATTTCCACCGCGGCTTTTTTCCGAGCGTTATGGAGTTTGTCCCCTTGAAGCTTGAGGGTTTTATTAATTTCATCAATTTGCTTTTGGAAAGCGGAAATACTTTCCTCACTAGATTGGAGAGTTTCAAATTCTTCTTTAGCTCGATTTTTAAATTCAATAATACTCTCTACGGTGGCCCCATATTTCCTTTGTAGTTTTTTAAGGTCACTGAGACGTTCTTCTATTTTTTCTACTTCGCCGGGATTATCCACACTTCCCAAATTCTTTTTGGAATAATCCCTAAAGCTAAATGCTGCATCCTCAGTAATAGCGGATATTTCACGTAGAGATGTGACTGCCTGTTTAAGAGCGGGGTCTATCTCTGCCAATGGGTCACCTTCCCTCAAAAGGTCTGCTATTTTTCCATGGACACTGTTTTCTTGTCCATAAAGAATGTCCTCTGCATTTTGCGCAAATTGACCTAATCGGGCAGAGAACCTGGCTTTTTGGTATGATGTGGCAAGTTCTTGATCTTCACCATGAACAGGTTTGAAGTTTTCTATTTCTGCGATTTGAAAACTGAGAAAATCAATCCGTTGCTCCCGATCTTTTACAGAATTTTTTAATTCATCTAATTTTGTTTCTATCTTTTTTCTTTCCGCCAGTAGCAGAGAAAACTTTTCTCGGGCGGCCATTGTTCCGCCAAATTTGTCTAAAAGCTCCAACTGAGACTGAGGTCTAACTAAACTGTGATGCTCGTGTTGACCGGTGATTTCCACCAGGCTTGGAACGATTTGTTCTAAAATATTTAAAGTGGAAAGGTATCCGTTAATGTAGACCCTATGCTTTCCCGAACGATTTATAATTCTCCTGATGACAAGGATTTCTTCCCCCGCTTCAAGATCAAGATCTTTGAGAACCTTTCTAATATCAGGGCGGCCTGAGAGGTCAAAAGCTCCCTCGATCTCCGCTTGCTCTTGACCCGCACGGATGACATCTGCTTGACCTTTTCCACCCAAGAGCAGAGAAAGGGATTTTAAAAGCACACTTTTTCCCGCCCCGGTTTCACCAGTGAGAATGTTTAGACCAGGCCTTAAAAAATGGACCTCAAGTTTATCTATGATGGCAAAATGGGTGACTTTTAATTCTAAAAGCATCTTTATTCCCTTTGTCCAAAGCGCAATTTAGCTCTGAGAATATCAAAATAATTGCGAGTGGGAAGATTCAGCATTATGACTTCACACTTGCCGCGGGTGACGATGACGTCATCGTCACTGGTGAGTTCCTCCACCTTTTGCCCGTCCACTAATAGCACGGCCTTGCCAGAGATCTCGTTAAGTTTAAGCTTCACCCGCTGAGTGTCGGACAAAATTATTGGCCGGTTTGTTAATGTGTGCGGACAAACTGGCGTGATTGTTATGGCCCTCACAGAAGGATGCACAATGGGTCCTCCAGCGGCCAAACAGTATGCCGTTGAACCGGTGGGGGTGGCCACGATGAGACCGTCAGCCTTTACTGTACT
>JBBQPV010000274.1:0-3960 GCA_038216925.1 Bdellovibrionia bacterium | reverse complement strand
CTGCTTTAAACACCAGCTAAGCCCCCAAAACTAACGCCCTAAACGCTGATAACGCCCCCTCCCCCCAAACGTGCACCCCAATCATGGTCTTTATACAAAAAACGCCCATTCTTGGGGTCCACTTTTCTGAGGAAGGTCATTTTCATTACGATGGGAGGAAGAAGCCTCTTTCAAAACATAACAATTTTAGAAAACATGAAATGGGTTGAACTTCTACTTTCGACTCCCGTTATTCTATGGGGCGGATGGCCGTTCTTTGTTCGATTTTGGCAGTCTCTGGTAAATAGAAGTCTGAATATGTTTTCACTCATAGGGCTTGGGGTTTCAGTAGCCTACATTTACAGTCTAACAGCTCTTCTCTTTCCTAGTTTTTTTCCTCCATCATTTCGAGATTCAATGACCGGAGAAGTGGCACTCTACTTTGAAGCTGCAAGTGTGATTGTGACGCTTGTACTTCTAGGCCAGGTGTTGGAACTAAAAGCGCGTGGTCAAACGAGCAGTGCGATAAAGGCACTTTTAGGTCTTTCGCCCAAGACCGCTAGAAAAATTATGCAAGACGGAACAGAAGTCGATGTTCCCCTTGAATCCATTGTTGTTGGCGATCAATTAAGAGTGAGACCTGGAGAAAAGGTTCCCGTTGATGGAATAGTCATTTCCGGTTCCACTTCAATTGATGAGTCAATGATTAGCGGTGAGCCTGTTCCCGTTGAGAAATCAAAAGATTCAAAAGTAATCGGCGCGACCATCAATGGAACCGGCTCAATTGTCATTCAAGCTCAAAAAGTTAGAAAAGAAACTTTACTCTCTCAAATTGTCCAAATGGTTTCAGACGCCCAAAGATCCCGCGCGCCAATTCAAAAACTTGTTGATAAAGTTTCATCGTATTTTGTTCCCACGGTTATTCTCGTTTCTGTGGTCACAGCGATTGTCTGGGCACTCGTCGGGCCTGATCCTAAAATCGCTCACGCAATAATAAATGCCGTTGCCGTTCTCATTGTTGCATGTCCATGTGCCCTAGGATTAGCGACTCCTATGTCAATAATGGTGGCTACTGGCAGAGGAGCTACAATGGGCGTTCTTTTTAAGAATGCCGAATCTATTGAAATGTTACGTAAAGTTAACATGCTGGTCATTGATAAGACCGGAACCTTAACTGTTGGAAAACCAAAACTTGTAACCGTAAAAAGTATTTCGCAAGGATTAGAGAATGATCTTTTAACCTTTGCGGCCTCTGTCGAAACTTCAAGCGAGCACCCACTAGCTGCTTCAATTGTTGGTGGAGCTAAAGAAAAAGGACTCACTTTGGTTCCGGGTGAAAATTTTCAATCTGTTACTGGAAAAGGAGCAAAAGCAGAAGTTAAAGGTAAAAAAGTTGCGGTGGGCAACAAGGCGTTGATGGATGAAATGAAGATTGATCTAACATCCATAACCTCAGATATAGACAGCTTTCAAAATAGCGGGCAGACGGTCATGTTCGTTTCCGTTGACGGAAAACTTTTCGGCTTTCTTGGAGTCATGGACCCAATAAAAGAAACGTCAGTTGAAGCCATCAAATCTCTGCAAAAATTAGGCATAAAAGTTGTCATGGTTACTGGAGACAATCAGAAAACAGCAAAAGTGGTTGCGGACAAAGTGGGTGTTGATGAATTCTTGGCAGACATTCTTCCACAGAAAAAGGCCGAGATAATAAAAGAGATGCAGGCAAAAGGGCGCTTCGTGGCAATGGCTGGTGACGGGATCAACGATGCCCCCGCATTGGCACAAGCTCAAGTGGGAATTGCGATGGGAACTGGAACGGATGTGGCGATGAAAACTGCCGGGCTGACTCTAGTTAAAGGTGATCTTAAGGGAATTCTTCATGCCCGTGCTCTGAGTGAACTTACTTTGCGAAATATAAAACAAAATCTTGTTTTCGCGTTTATATATAATTCTCTTGGCGTGCCAGTGGCTGCGGGTATTTTGTATCCGTACTTTGGAATTCTATTGAGTCCGATAATTGCCGCCGCCGCCATGAGCTTGAGTTCTGTTTCTGTTATTGGAAATGCTTTGAGATTAAAGAGGGAAGCTTTCAATTTGAATTCCGATTAACAGGGAAAAACTGGAGATACGCCATGAAAATAAAATCAAAAGGCTTTCGGGTTGGAGAAGGAGAGACAGTTAATCTTAAAAAATGGCCCACTTGTATAAAACCGATATATAAATCTGAGAAGGAATATCAGGAATTTTTGGCGGAACATATAAAACAGATGAGCCGACTCCAAAACCTTCATTATGCGTCCAATCAAAATGCGTTACTCTTGATTTTTCAAGGTATGGATGGTGCCGGGAAAGACGGTACGATTAGACATGTCATGTCGGGTGTCAATCCTCAAGGCTGTAGGGTTTTTAGTTTTAAGCATCCAAGCTCGACTGAGCTTGAACACGACTTTTTATGGCGCACGACACGTGATCTTCCGGAGCGGGGGCAAATAGGCATTTTTAATCGTTCGTATTATGAGGAAGTCTTGATTACCCGTGTTCATCCCAAGATTCTCAAATGTGAAGGGCTCAGCAACGATATTCATCAGAGGGATGGTGAGAATAAACTCTGGAAAGAACGGTATCGCTCAATCATTGACTTAGAAAAGCACCTTCATCGAAATGGCACGCAAGTCGTCAAATTTTTTCTTCATCTTTCAAAAGAAGAGCAGAGAAAGCGTTTTCTTGAACGAATTGATGAACCAGACAAAAACTGGAAGCTAAGTACAGATGACATCAAAGAAAGAGCATACTGGAAAAAATATAGCAAAGCATATGAGGAGTGTTTGAGCGCAACAAGTACCGAGAATGTTCCTTGGTATGTTGTTCCTGCTGATGATAAATTGAATACCCGCCTCATTGTTTCTCAAATTATTTTAGACGTCTTTGAGAGCTTCAAAATGAAATATCCAAAAACTGATGCCAAACATTTAAAAGAGCTTAAAATCATTCGAAAGCAGCTTGAACCAAATGGCCATGAAGCTTCACCCTAGGGGCTCCAGCATCTATAATGGTAATGAAATTGTCACTTTCTCAAAAAATGCCGCAGACAAGAAAAGAGTCTCACAACTTTAACTCAGCCGGGGGGCGTACGGCCTTCAAATTGGATTGATTTGGTGGATTCCCGGAATGTTGCTCACGACGGGATATTTTATTTATTCCCACCACGAAATCAATTAATCGTTTATGGCAACTGTTTTATTACTAATTTCCAAGTTCATATTTTAGGCCATTAATTTTAAATTGCATTTCTTGAGATTTTTAGAAGCACTCTCGCTATGTCATCCGGTGGTAAAATGAAATCAACACAACCTGTGGCTTGAGCATTCAGAGGCATGACGTTTACGTCGGCAGTAATGTCCTGAGAAAAGGTTGTTCCTTTCTTTTCTTTGATTTTTTTGCACCCTTCGCTGCCATCGGCACCATAACCAGATAGGATAATGCCGATCGAATTTGCACCCATCGCCTCTGCAAGGGAAGTCAAAAATAGATCTACCTGAATGGACTTCGCCGTACGTGGGGAGACGACCTTGAACTTAGAGTTCTTCATGTGGAGATCTACGTCCGGCGGAATCACGTAGACATGATTTTTCTGGATCGCCATACCATTCAAAGCTACCTTGACCGGCATTTTCGTGTGTCGTGAAAGAATTTGCACTAACTGACTACTTGCGCGGGGCATGAGATGAGCAATAACTACAAATGCCATACCCGTTTTAGGCGGCAGTGCATCCAAAAGCGCTTTATATGCTATAAGCCCTCCGGCTGAACCACCAATGCCGACTATGAAATTTGGTCGAAGTGTTTTCAAGAGTTAGGTCATACCCATGGCCTCCGGAATAAACAATCTTTTCATTAAGTCTGCTCTGGTAGACGCCTGAGATAGCCACCGTGAGCGATCTAATAGAATGTTAAGGATAGTCTTTGCTGGGCAATGCGAGG
>JBBQPV010000273.1:0-3995 GCA_038216925.1 Bdellovibrionia bacterium | reverse complement strand
AGCAGAATGGGCCTCGAATACTTCAATATGATCTACGGACGTGTCTATTTGGACGGATAAGAGTGGGCCTGAAGATTTTCTGCGGAGCCATTGTTCCCATGGGAACAATGTTTTACTGTATCCAAATATGATTTGGTTCTCTGTAGGTAAGGCATTTTTTAAATTAAAATCTAAATCCTGCTCAACAACCTGTCGGGCTCCAAATGCTGCGCTGCTTAGAGTGAGAATTACTGACAGTGTAACAATTTTTGAGATCATTTTTTACTCCATTCATTTCTTTATTGGAACACGAGTGGCGCGGTACGCCTCTTGTATTGTTGTTGCACTGGGAACCGCCTGTATTTCTCCAGTGTTTAAATCAGTAGGATAAAAAACAACCCCTGGCGGCGACCCAGGGAAAGCCTGCAGTTTTTTCTCAGTGTAATTCGCTCTAATTATTTTTTCAAAAATAGGAAGTGCCACGGCACCTCCAGTAAAATCTTTATTTAATGTTGTTGGTTGGTCATAGCCAACAAAAACTCCCACTGCAATATCTGTGGTGAATCCCAAAAACCAAACGTCTTTGAAATCTTGACTGGTTCCGGTTTTTCCCGCCACGAATGGGGCTAAATCGGCAATCCGCTTAGCTGTTCCTCTCTCTAAAACTCCCTGCATAAGATACCGAATTTGAAATAGGGTAACGTCATCCACACTTTTTATTTTTTCTTTCATGATGCCATTACTTTCCGCCAGTAAAGACCCATGGGGTGAAATAAGAAATCCATTGTTGGCAATGGCGGAATAAGCCCGCACCATGGAAATCAAATTGGTTTCCTGGGCCCCCAAAATAAGGGGATAGTTTTCTTGAGGATTTTCATAAATTCCAAATTCTTTAGTGAGAAGTCGGATGGGCGCCAGTCCTATTTTGCCCATGAGCGATGCCGTCATAATATTATAAGATTGCTCAAGGGCCCATCGAAAGGGCTTGGGGGAGGACGTCGTGTTTTCATAATTCTTTGGTGTCCAAGACTGGCCTCCCCTCGCCGTGGGAGGAAAAGTAATTGGTTTTGGACTGAGTAAAATATTGGGTTGGTAGCCCAGTTGAAGTGCCGCCATGTATGTCCAAGGCTTTATGGTGGAGCCCGGTTGTCTAAGAGCCCTCACAGCCCTGTTCCATGGACCGCTGGAATAATTAAATCCTCCTACCATGGCAAGTATCTGGCCGGTGTGAGCATTTAAAATTGTAACGGCACCGTTAATCTCTGGAGCCTGTTGAATTTCAAAGTCCCCTGTCTTTTTCTTCACCACGTAAACCAGGTCTCCGTGACTCAGGCCTGCAGCCCATCTCTGGCTCTCGGAAGATATTTTTCCAATGCTCCCGTCTGGTAATCCTACGGTGGTTAAGTTCTCAAGAACCACACCCACTTGCCAAGTTTCTACGGGAACACTGATCCTCGGTAAGGCTCTGGAGAGTGATGTATGCCATCCAGGATACTGCTTAGCTGTTTGTCCTGTGGGCGCTTTTTCCGGGGTTACAGAGAACAGACTTTCCTTCATTTTGGAGGTTTCTAGGTCTTTTATTTCTTTGTTTTTATTAAATACTTCGGTGTCTTTTGTGATGTTATTTACAATATTTCCGATCGCTCCCCTCCAGACATATTTTCCAGAGGCTTTTTCATAATTGATGAGGCCTTCCTGTAGAAAATATTCCGCAGACCTTTGAAATTTCGGATCAATGGTTGTTTGAATGCTTGGCGTATTTAAACCTGCTGTGGTCATTCCTTTAGATTTCAATTCTTCTAATAGATAATCCTTAAAATACCCCAGCTGTGTATCGGTTTTATCTTTTAGCAGCGTGAAAGAATCCATTATTCCAGCGGGGTCAAATGATGGAATGACTTTTTCCTCAACCATTTTATTCATAACAAAGTTAAGGCGTTCAATTGTCCGAGGACCTTTAGATTGATAAAGATTCGGGGCATGTACTAGCCCAACAAGAAATCCTGTTTCAACGATGGTCAGATTTGCGGCGGATTTTCCAAAATAGGACTGAGCGGCTTTTTCTACTCCCCATGAGTTTCGGCCGAAATAAATCAAATTGAGATACAACTCCAAAATTTCTTTTTTAGACAGCTTGGTTTCAATTTCACCCGCCAAAATAATTTCCTTAACTTTTCTTTCCACAGAAAGGGAGTCATCCAAGAATAGATTGCGAGCCACTTGCTGAGTTATTGTTGAAGCACCTTGGGGTCTACCGCTGGATAGTGAATTCTTGACTAACGCTCTCAGGATCCCAAGTTCGTCAACGCCTTTATGTTCATAAAATCTGCGATCCTCCACAGCCACAAAAGTAGCAGGTACATAAACTGGAAGATCCTTTAATGAGATCCATTTTCTTCGGCTATTCTTTTCATAGATCTCGCCAATAACGGTTCCGTCAGCGCCTTTTAAATCCGTGGCCTGGGGTAATTTTATTTGTCTAATACCAGAAATATTAGGTAGATCTTTTCTAAGCTGGATGTACTTTTCCTCGGCCTCTTTTATATCCTGGGCAAATTCGTCTAAAGCACCCAAATCCGGATCTTTCTTGCAAATTTTTGTGAATAGAACTTGGACCTGTGCGAGTTTCATAGACTGGGAAAATTGTTTTTCACCAGAACCTTGAAAAAGACTAGGCACATCAATGCCATTTAAAGGGCCCGCGAGGTAGCGGAGACAAACATCGGAATACATCACTACTAATTGCGCCTTAGGCTTATTTTGAAAATCTGCGATTGTGGGAAGATTTGCAATGAGCTGGCTTAATGATAATAGTGCGGTAAAAATGAGAACCAATTGAAGCCTCTACTCTCTAAAAAATGCAGTGTCTTTTTGTAAATTAAATTTGCGGTCATTAATACCGTCGCTACCTTTAACGTAAAACATGTTTTGATCTGGAATGAGAAACACCGCCCGCTCTGATCTGTCAGGACCTTTTGCTGGACACTGGGTCTCACTTGCCTCTTTTTTGAGGCTTACTGGTTTACCCAGTTCCCAATTCTCAAGTCCACAGAGCTTGTCTTGATTAAAAAGTGTAATGAGTAAATTATTTTTCACGGTGACAGAAACGGAATTAAAACTAAAGAGATGTCCGGTAATTTTCGCAGGTTTTTGACTGACATCAGTTTTTGTAAACACTCCCGCTTCAGTTATTATAAGGGACTCGGAAAGGCAGTCGTCAGTTAAGTAAAGAAATTGAGTTCTTTCAAAAGTAGACCCAGTTTCTAAGTCTGCCTCTGTATATGTCACTTTCATTGATGAGAATTGAGACCCTGCGTATTTACTGAGGTACTTCCGACAAGGTGTGGAATAAACAGTCTTTGGAACAATCAATTGAACTGGTTTTTCCGAATCGGAAGCAGGACTTGGGGGTAAATTTACACGGGCAGGCTGTGAATTGTGGCTTATTTCATCTTTTTTTCCGCAACCCATTACAAGTGTGAGTAAAGATAAAAGCAAGAATGGGACAACCTGATTTTTCAGAAAAAAATCTCCTTAGATTAATTATGGATAATGACTCTGAGATTTTTTGCAAAACGAAGGCCAATGCGGCGCGTAACTTCTAAGGGAGATGGGGCGTAAATGACAGGAAAATGCCCATCGGAACTCTAGACAATTCTAACCTTTTTTACCCACCCAAAGTGGAACCGCTCAATCATCTTTACCACTAATGAGACTTCCTACAATCCCACCAATAATAGAACCGGTTTTACCTCCAAGGGCACCACCAACGGCGGAACCAATTCCTGCCTCGGCAGCAGATGGTTGAGGTAAATATCGACTGATTTCTTCCGCCAAGTTTAAAATGGGCATGCTTTGAAGCCAGACATGACCGGGGCCCATGAGAGTGGCAAGAAATAATCCCTCGCCGCCAAAAATTATATTTTTAAATCCACTAAGTAACTGAATATCAAATTTTATCGAAGGGCTTTGCATTCCCACGTGCCCTGCGTGAACAAGAAGTCTTTCTCCAAAAG
>JBBQPV010000272.1:0-4004 GCA_038216925.1 Bdellovibrionia bacterium | reverse complement strand
CACAAATCCTACGCTGATAGCAAAAGCGGGGATCAAAGACTATGAGGGCTTCGCGCGCAGTGTTCTTGAAGTCATAACAGAAATGCCCATTTCTTTTGAGGTCTTTTCCGATGATTTTTCAGAAATGAAAAGACAAGCCTTAAAAATAAAAGCGTGGGGACCAAACGTAAATGTGAAAATTCCAATCACCAATACCAAATCAGAACCGGCACTCAATTTAATCAAAGAACTTTTAGCGGAAGGCACAAAATTAAACGTCACTGCTATTTTCACGGAAAAGCAACTTCAAGGACTAAGAGAAGTCATGACACCAAAAGACGATGTCATTGTTTCTGTATTTGCGGGGAGGATAGCTGACGCCGGGGTGGACCCTGTGCCTGTGATGAAAAAAACCGTAGATATGTTTAAAAATCACACTGGAGCTAAAGTTCTGTGGGCATCCCCAAGGGAAGTGTTAAACGTGTATCAAGCAGAAGAATGCGGGTGCCACATCATTACCGTTACTGATGATCTTATTAAAAAAATTGCTGGAAGAGGAAAAGATCTCACGCAGTTTTCCCTCGAGACAGTAAAGATGTTTTATGATGACGCTTCAAAGGCAGGATTTAAACTTTGAAAGTACTTGTCACTGGAGCTGCCGGATTTATAGGATCCAATCTTGTTGATTTCCTCTTATCCAAGGACTGTGAAGTGTGCGGCCTTGATAACTTTTCCACCGGCCAAAAAGAATTTTTGGAAGGGGCCCTTAAGCATAAAAACTTTGACCTACATGAGGTAGATCTTTTTGACTTTGAGCACACCAGAAAAATATTTATGGAATTTAAACCCGATACTGTCATTCATTTGGCGGCCAACGCCGATGTTCGCTTTGGGTTAGAACATCCACGGCGGGATTTAGAGCAAGGGACAATTGTCACCTTTAACGTTTTGGAATCTGCAAGATTAAGTGGTGCGGCCCAATTTGCGTATTCCAGTACGGGATCTGTTTACGGTGAACCGGAAATTTTCCCTACCCCTGAAACCTGTCCGTTTCCCGTACAAACAAGTTTGTACGCCGCAAGTAAACTCGCCGGAGAAGCGCTAATTCAGTCTTATGCTGAGGGGTATGGAATTCAGGGATTTATTTTTCGATTTGTTTCTATCTTGGGTGATAGGTACACTCACGGGCATATTTATGATTTTGCTCGTAAGATTTTAGCTAGTCCTGAAAGTATTGAGGTCCTAGGCAATGGAAAACAAAAGAAAGCGTATCTCAATATCAAGGACTGTACCTCCGCTATTTGGCATTTACTTGGTAAGTGCGAAGACAAAATTAATATTTATAATTTAGGGCCGGATGAATATGTCAACGTAGACCAGTCTCTGGATGTCATTTGTAAAGTTATGAAAGTGAATCCGGAGCGTAAATACACCGGCGGCGAGCGTGGATGGATTGGAGACAGTCCGTTTATCTTTCTTGATTGTACAAAACTAAAGAACACCGGTTGGAAAGCTAAGCATACGGTCAGAGACAGTGTTGAGGAAACGCTAAATTACTTGTTAAAAAATCAGTGGGTCTTAGACCGTCGTCCTGCGGAGAAAATGTGATTCTAACCCGTGCTCCCTTAAGAATTACTTTTGGCGGAGGGGGAACAGACCTTCCCTCCTATTACAGGCAGTTTGGCGGCGAGCTTGTAGCCGCGGCCATTGATAAATATATTTACATCGCTCTCCACAGAGTTTTCCCCAATGAATTTATTATTAAATATTCTCAGTTTGAAAGAGTGGCTACAGCCGCAGAAATAAAGCATCCCATCATTCGGCAAGCCCTTTTAGATCATAAAATAGATCCCAGACTAGAAATTGTCAGTCTTGCAGATATTCCCGATGGAACTGGTTTAGGATCCTCTGGTTCTTTTACCGTGAGTCTTCTCAAAGCTCTGAATTATTATCAAAGAGAAAACGTGCTCACAGAGACTTTGGCGGAAGAGGCCTGTGACATTGAAATAAATAAATTAAAGCAGCCTATTGGGAAACAAGATCAGTATATTGCGGCGTTTGGCGGGATAACTTCTTTTATATTTCACAAAGATGATTCTGTGGAGGTGAAGCCAGTTAAAATTTCTCAAGATACGTTACATAATTTAGAAGACGACCTTCTTTTATTTTTCACCGGCTACAGTAGAAGCGCATCTAATGTGCTTTCTGAGCAGAAATCAAAAACCGAATCCATGGACAAAGAAATGATCAATAATCTTCATTTCACAAAAGAACTAGGTTTCTCTTCTAAGATTGCACTTGAGGCCGGTGATTTGAAAGAATTTGCAAATCTCATGAACGTCCATTGGGAAAATAAAAAGAAACGTTCAAGTGCAATGTCAAAGTCCGCCATTGACCGCGCCTATGAAGTCGCCCGGGAAAGTGGAGCTTTGGGTGGAAAACTCATTGGCGCCGGTGCCGGTGGATTTCTGATGTTCTACACCAAGAATCACGGTGAGTTAAGGGCCGCCATGGCTAAAGAGGGCTTAGAAGAAGTGCGTTTTAAATTTGATTTTGAAGGGGCCAAGGTTGTCAGCGTATGAATGTACTTGTAGTTGGTTCTTGGCATTTAGGTTCTGTGGTGGGAGCGTGTCTAGCCGATGCGGGAAACATGGTTTATCTTTGGGATCAAAGTAAAAAAATCGCTGAGAGTTGGAAAAAAGGCCTGCCTCCCATCCATGAACCAGGCTTGGAAGACTTGGTAAAAAAATACTGGGGTCAGAAATTGTTTTGGACTGAAGATTTGAGCTTACGCTCACGAAATGCCCAGTGGATTTTCCTCACCTATGACACTCCAGTTAATGAACAAGATGAAATCGTTTTTGACATTGTGGAAGAGGGGTTTAATAAAGTTCTTCAATCGGGATTTTCAGATGATTGTCATTTCTTTTTTACAGCTCAATTGCCGGTGGGTACGTCTCGTAGATTTTTAAATAAAATTGCCGAAGTAAGACCTGATTGGAAAGGCAATGTTTACTACATGCCGGAGAACTTAAGATTAGGAGAAGCTCTCAAGTCTTTTAAAACTCCTGACCGTATGGTTGTGGGTTCTCATCATCAAGATGCAGTGAATAGGGAGACCGCTGTTGAAAAATTTCGTGAACTGATTGGAGACTTAAAAACTCCCGTAAACATCATGAGTTTGGAAAGTGCGGAGATGGTGAAGCACGCCCTTAATGCTTTTTTAGCAACGTGTGTGGTGTTTGCAAATGAAGTTTCGGAAATCTGTGAAAACCAGCAAGCCGACGCGTGGGACGTGATGGCCAGCCTCAAGCAGGATTCCAGAGTGGGACCTAAAGCATTTCTCCGTCCAGGGTTAGGATTTTCTGGCGGGACTCTCGCAAGGGATGTCAAGACCCTAGGAAAATTATCTCGAGAAAAAAATGAGAATGTTTTTACCGAATTGTATAAAGTGAATAACAAGAGAAATGACTGGATTGTTAGTCACCTGGAATCAGAAATAAATAATCTTAAGGGTAAGACCATTGCACTCCTTGGGGTCACATACAAACCAGGAACAAGCACGGTACGCCGGTCTCCTGCGCTGGAGATTGCTACGCTGCTAAAATCAAAAGGGGCAACTTGTACAGCCGTCGACCCAATGGCAGATATAGGTGAACTCACAGAAAATGAAGTAAAGACACTGCCATTTAAACTTTCAAAAGATCTGGATTTGGTTTTTAAAAATGCAGACGCTGCAGTAGTGGTGACTGAATGGCCACAATTTAAAGAATTTGATTTTGGAAAAATTAAGACATTAATGAAATCACCACTTTTAATAGATACGAAAAACCTATTTTCAAATCATTCGGTTCATCACAAATTTAAGGTCATCGTACCCGGAAAGCCCATATGACAGAAAATTCAAAGAAACTTATTTATGTAACCGGCGCTGGACGGGGAATTGGACGGGCCATCGCCCTTAAATTAATAGAAGCCGGATACTCAGTGACTGGGTGTGCACGGTCCATGGGAGACTTGGAAGA
>JBBQPV010000271.1:0-4009 GCA_038216925.1 Bdellovibrionia bacterium | reverse complement strand
GGTTTTCAGATGATGCTTCTTAGCTCTGTCTTCGAACGTGGTACGGATTGCAAAAACTAGTTTCGGTGAATAGAGGTCACTGACGTCATAAATCATGTAGTGAGTACCAATCATGTCGTGCTTATCCAGGACAACAAAATTTTCATCGGTGCGCTCAAAATTTTTCTGCTTGGTGACAATTAAATCGGAGAGGGCTTTCTGGGTTTTGGGATTGTCCAGATGAAGTTTAGCATAGTCTAAAATAACCAATTTGAAATTGTCCATTTGTTAACCTCAATTTATTTCTCGGTATTTGAACAAAAGTTGTTTAGTATAAAATTATTAAATCCGAAAGGTAATCATGGAAGCAAAAAAACCAGATCCAGCTTACATGGATTATTTAGAACGTACTCGCAGAAATCATTTCTGGGTTGGCGGCGAGGCAGGTCAATTAAAGATCAGAAATTTGAGAATTGGGGTAGCGGGTCTAGGTGGCATGGGCAGTAATATTGCTGAGATTTTTGCAAGACTGGGTGTTGGGTATTTGCGGATTTCAGATCCCGACACCATTGACCGAACCAATATAAATCGTCAAGTCATTGCCAATGAAGAAACTGTGGGTGAGAAAAAGGCATTAGCCAGTGCAGCTGAACTCCATAGGATTGCAAAGGACCTGCAGCTGGACGTGCACACAGACGGGATTCAGGAGCATAACGCCGATCAGTTTGTTAGAGACCTGGACGTTATCATTAATGAGATCGATGTTCTACATATAGATAAACAACTTTTGTTGTTAGCCGCCGCACGTCGCAATAAAATCCCCGTCTACACTACATTAGTGGTGGGTCTTGGCATTCATCTCTACAAATACGATGCCCAAAGTCCATACTCTGGCCATGAATTTCTCACGACTTTAATTGATGACCCCAGCGCTGAGAATCTCATTGATCGGTTAGGGGGACCACTCCCATCCTATCTGCAGGGTAAAACTCTCGCAGCATTTACAAACGAGATTAAATCTGGGTGTGTGCCAATATTTGGAGCCAGTACCTATTTGGGCCAATCCCTCCTAGCCATTCGAGTCCTCTATGACCAAGGCTGTATTCCCGTTCAAGCCCACGTTCCGGTCACTCCCAGTCTTCCAGAGTTCCTAGTTCTGGACCCTTTGACTCTGGAGTTAAAGAAGGCCAAAATAAGCGCAAATGGTAAAATCGATTTCATTTAAAAATACTGTATTCTTTCACATGGGACCCGGATTTCATGCAGAGCTGGAAAGAGCCAGTTTTCAAGGAAGCTTGCCGCAGATAGATTTTTGGAATCAGCCCAGGGTGGAAAGTTTCCGGGAACTTGTGGCTAAGGCCACAGAAAAGGTTTCAAGTCTCTATAATGTCCGCGGTGAAAAAATCGCATTGATGGGGCATAGTTTTGGTGCTCAAATCGCCTTTCAACTAAGTTTGTTGATTCCCGAGAAGATTCAAAAAATTAATCTTATAAATGGCGCCGTAGATCCTTTTGAGTGTTTTTTGAACTTACGAGGCCACTTGATCGTTGAAAGTCAATTCCCTATGACCTCAGATCAATTGAGGGCATCGGATACAGATACAAAGATGTCTTTCATTATGCACCTGGCTCCCTACGTTACGGCAGATAAATATTGGTATGATATGGAGAAATTTCAGAAATATTCAAAGGACGCTCAGGGGTATCCATCCCTTGATGTGGGTGCTTTCATTGCTGTTTTCTCGGATTTTCTAAAAACTCAGAAGCCGAAGGTTGTCACTGGGTTTACTGGCAAAGTGGGAGTATTTGCAGGATTAAACGACAAGCTTTTAGACCTGAAAAAAGATATTCAGCCTTGGCTAAAATGCTATCCTGGCGCAACGGTGGAGACAATAGATAGTGCTGGTCATTTTCCGTATTTCGAAAACGCCGAAGTTGTTCAACTATTGTTCACTTGAACGTATGCGTTAGATGATTTTTTTCTTGGCCAGATTAAAACCTTTTAAAAATTTAGGAATAATTTTAATATGGCCTCTCGTATCAATATAAAACAAAAGGTTAAAAAATGTTTGGAAAGAAAAAAGAGTTTGGAAGTTTTTTAAAAGAAAAGCGTATTTCCAGAGGCCTTAGCCAGACGGAAGTTGCCGCCGCATTAGGTTATACGTCCCAATACGTTTCAAATTGGGAGAGGGGTGCGTCTACACCTCCACCCAAAAAGCTAAGTTCATTATTGAGAATATATAAAATCGATCCCAATGAATTTGTGGATTTTGTTCTTAGCCAACAAGAAAAAGAATTGAGAAGTGTTCTTAAATTAAAGTCAAAATAAAAGAGCCCGCTTTTACGCCGGCTCTTAGTACGTACCTTAAATAGTTTTAATTATAATTCTATTCCAACACCTGCTTGAATTGTGAATGCAGAGTTATAAGTCATAAAGCTATCAAAGATTCTTGTGAAGCTTCTGGAATAATTAAGTTCGCCAAGAATAGATGTAGAGTCTGCAACGTTAAACTTAACGCCTGCGCCCACATCAAATCCTAAATCCATTGTGTTTACGTTATTGACAGATCCGTTTTGTGCCGCAAAACCATTGATAGCGGGTCTGCTGGAGCTTGCTCCAATATTAATAGAGGGCAAAAATCCAGCTTTTACAAAGGGGCTCACTGAAGCTTGTGCGGGCATGAGATAATATTTAGCGTTAATAGGAACGGTGAGATAACTTAAGCTCAGTGTGGTGCTGTCAATATCGCGGTAAGTTCCCATCATTCTATACATGAGACCTGTTTCAATAACAAAATCAGACTTTCCTAAATCAACGGTAGCGCCAATTCCAATTCCAGTTTTGCTGGATAATCCATCGGAGTCTGATCCCACATTGTTAGCAATGATGAGTTGGAAAGCGGGAATAACTCGTTGCGCACGAAATGCAGTTTTGGAACGAGGCTGACGGACGCTCGCGGTAGTGGTTTCATCGGCATCATCTTCAATGACAACAACGCGGCGCTTTGCTTTTCCTTTTCGCGCGGCTGAAGTAGCGGCATCAGAAAATGAAGCGAGTAAGGTTACGGCGGTAATCGCCAGCAAGAATTTTTTCACAAGGACCTCCTGAGGGTAGTTTTTTTTATTTAAGGTAAGATGCCGATCAAACTAGCTTTTTGCAAGATTTAAATATATTTTGCCAAAAGATGACATCACGCAAGTTAAGAGTCCAAAGTCTCAAAAAAGACCTTCAAAATCGCATTCTAGTTTTAGATGGAGCAATGGGGACTGCCATACAGGATAAAAATCTCATTGCCGAGGATTTTGGCGGCGTAGATTTGGAAGGATGCAATGAAAACCTGGTCTTAACGCGGCCAGACATAATTTCTGCCATTCATGAGGATTATTTAAAAGCAGGCGCGGACATCATTGAAACCAATACTTTTGGTGGAACTCCTCTGGTTTTAAACGAATACGCGTTGGGGTCCAAAGCCCATGACATAAATTTTACAGCGGCAAAACTAGCCCGCAAAGCTTGCGATAAGTTTTCAGCGGAACATAGATTGAGATATGTGGCCGGTTCCGTGGGTCCAACTACCAAAGCAATCTCTGTTACCGGTGGCATCGCATTTGACGAGCTCATTGAAAACTTCTATCAGCAGGTTAAGTCCCTTCATGAAGGCGGGTGTGATTTCATTTTGTTTGAGACCGCTCAAGATACGAGAAACATAAAAGCCGGGATGCTGGCAGTGGACAAATATTTTAGTGAAATTCCAAAAGATGAAGTCATCCCTGTTGCAGTTTCTGTAACCATTGAACCGATGGGAACGATGCTCGCGGGACAAAGTATTGAGGCACTTGCGACTAGTTTAGATCATCTCGACTTACTTTACATTGGCCTAAACTGCGCCACCGGCCCAGAATTTATGACCGATCATATTAGGTCTCTTGCCCAACTCACAGGTACAAATGTGGCCTGTGTTCCCAATGCAGGATTGCCCGATGAAAATGGAATTTATTTAGAGACCCCAGAGATGATGTCTCAGGTTCT
>JBBQPV010000270.1:0-4026 GCA_038216925.1 Bdellovibrionia bacterium | reverse complement strand
TGTTCACGCCTAATCCCGGAACGAGAAACCAGTTTTTCCAAATCGTCCCCAGTGACGGCCCAGGACGTTTGTCCTAATAATATAACGCAAAGCAGGAGTAATTTTCTCACAACTTCATTAGACCTTGAAACTTCCTTGATTTCAACCGCCTCATTGATACACGATGACTTTATGCTCCCTCGAATTTTAATTGTCGACGATGAGCCTCACACCCGTGATGCTTTGACGAGGACACTGAATAAAGATTTTGAAATTCTCACTGCGGAAAATGGACATCTGGCATTAGAAATTTTGGAAACAGCCACCGATGTTGCCATTGTGGTCAGTGACGAACGCATGCCCGGACTTTCCGGCATCGAGCTTCTCAGTAAAATCAAAACTCTGTATCCTAAAATTATCAGAGTCATACTTTCCGGCCAGATTGAACTGGATGGAATGATGAGTGCTGTAAACTTAGCCCACGTGCATAGATTTATTATGAAACCTTGGGATAATTTAGCTTTGCGACTTCAACTACAAGAAGCACTTCTCCATCACAAAGATCTTGGGGAAATGACAAGGCTGGAACAACTGGCCATCACGGATCCTGTGACAGGGCTAACCAATCACAGATTTTTTCAAGAAAGAATAAAAGAAGAACTTGATAGGGCTGAAAGACACGGCAGAGTGTTTAGCCTTTTGATGATCGATGTGGATTTTTTCAAACTCTATAACGACAAGTACGGACATCCTGCGGGGGACCTTGCGCTTTACAAATTAGCTCAGCTCTTAAAAAAGGCAACCAGAAATGCGGATACAGTTTCCAGATACGGGGGGGAAGAGTTTGCCATGGTTCTCCCCGAGACTGGTACTCCTGCCGCAGTTGAAGTTGCAGAGCGGATCAGGCAAGGGATGGAGAAAACACTTTTGGATCAATCCCATAAACACGTGTTCACTTTTAGTATTGGTGTTTCTACATTTCCCGATCACGCTTTGAACGTTGCAGGACTCATCAAAGCAGCCGATGAAGCTCTTTACACAGCAAAACAAAAAGGTCGGAACCGTGTTGAGTCTAGATAAAATGAAAAATATTTTGCTCTTTGTGTTTCTCATTTTCACGGTGGAAAAAACTTATGGTCAAGCTGCTGGCGGAAATCAACTCATCATTTTGCCGCTTTTTGGCTACAGTGATGAACAAGGAATTGGCATCGGCGCCAATGCTGCATGGTTGGGAATAAGTGGGGGCACGTGGGATGCAAACACTGCACTTTACGCGTCTACTTTGTTTGGACAATTTAATCTTTCTGGAGATATAACAAATAAGAAACTTTTTGATTTCCTCTATGTAAACGTCGGTGGGATGGTTTACAAAGGACAACGTAGTTTGTACTACGGCGCAGGAAATCTCACTGACATAAAAAATGTCACTCAGTTTAGTATTACTGATCAGTCGCTGTACACAAGAGTGGGCGTGACGGTTTACCCTAGCGTCATTGCGGGCGTAGGTCTCATTTATAGAAGTACAAGTATTGATAGAGGTGCTGATCTCTCCCTCCCGCAATATTTAGACACCTATCCAATCGATCCACATAAATCAGGAACAACTAATACGGCCACCACAGTTTTCCTTCAATACGACACTCGCACATCCCTTGCGCCTCAAGAAGGACAGATGGCTTACATTTCCTGGGATCAAGATCAGCCCTGGTTTAACGGAGACCTTTCCCTGCAGAGACTAAGCTTAGAAGCACTAAAACTTTGGCCGGTCTCTGACAAAACACTTATAGTCCTGACCCGCTTTAAGCATGAACACGAATGGGGCAATGACGTTCCATTTTTTCTTAAATCTAGAATTGGCGGAGTGTCTTCACTAAGAGGTTACAAGGCAAATAGATATACGGACAATGCCAGCCAAGTATTTAACATTGAACCTAGGTGGACTTTTTGGACACCCGGTGGAAATCTTGTGCAGAGATTTGATTTGAGTCTCGCATACGAATTCGGCAGAGTTTTTAATTATGAAACTATTCCGCCCGTGGACAGTTATCACACGGACTGGGACCTAGGTCTCACGGCGGTACTGCCGAGCGGACTCCCCATACGTCTGGATTATGCTGTAGGACCGGAAAGCACCCTGTTTTACCTTCATCTATTCCAACCCTTTTGATAAAATTAAAACATGAAAAAAAGAGAATGGTTTTATGTCATGACCCCGCTTTTCCTCACTTGGTCTTTGGATCGTCTTACTAAAGAATGGGCAACGCATATTACAGGTTTAAATTTTTATGGTCCCGTTGGATTTATTCTTCACCACAATTATGGAACCATCCTTGGATTATTTAGTCATCTCCCGGCCATGCTCCGAGTTGTAAGTTTATCTACGGGCGGAGCGTTTCTTCTTTTCTTATTTGGTGTTTTGCAATTCTTGCTTCCCACAAAATCACTTCTCCTTCGGTCAGGCTTATCATTTTTGATTGGCGGAATTATTGGGAATGTCACGGACAGAATTATTTGGGGATACGTTGTAGATTTTTTAGTGATAGGTTCTCAAAATCGATTTTCCCCCGCATTTAACTTAGCCGATGCTTTACAGTGGGTGGGATACGGTTGCATTGTTTGGGCATTTATCAAAGAAGGAAAATCTTTGTGGCCCATAGAGAATCTAAGAAAAAGTTATTGGATCAACGTTAAATTTCAGCTGAAATATTGTATTGCGCTTGTAGTGTGCGGCTGGGGCTTTGCGATTATTGCTGGGACCTACAGTTATACATTTTTAAGAGTGACGCTAAATGAACTCAGAGGAAATAACCCCATCCTCAATGATCAGTTTTTGATTCCGTACATCATCACCTTTGGTGTGGTCACCGCTACTTTTTCTCTTATTTTATTTATTGTAGGTATGATTTTATCTCACCGAGCGGCTGGGCCTCTTTATGCTTTTGAGAGATTTCTCAATAATCATATCGATGGAAAACCTGCAAAATTGAAATTGCGAGCTGGAGATGAATTTAAAGATTTAGAGCGGCTTGCGGAAAAACTCAGCCAATCACTCAGTCCAAAATCTTCACGGACGAAATCCGGTTGAGATAATATCTTTTTTCTTTATTTTCCGTATGGCAATGCCCCACTACATAGTCACCCTCGGCATTTCTCACAATCCCCAAGGGCGTAATATTTCTTGGTTTACCAGGAGACGCGCCGCCCTCATATATAATTTCTAAAACTAACTGTTTCCGTGACCCCTCCACAAGCGCGCCGAATTTTTCATGCTTCTCTAAATCTGTCATGGAAAACCGAGGCCACTCAAGAGGTCCACCCTGCGCGCCGTATACAAAGTCAATTGTGGCCTCTTTATCCAACGTCTCCATACAAATTATTCCGGCCTCTAAACACGCCCTACTGTCATCGAGGGCGCGGTGGGCGCTAGCCACTTTAATTTTAAACTCATAAACGAGAGTAGCCAGCCTATGATTAATAAATTTTGGAAAAATTTTTCTAGAGAGAAGACTTGTGCACAAGGTTTTATTTGTTGGCAGGGGCATATTGAGTTTTTCATATTCTAAAGCCAGAAATCCAAGATCAAAGGGAGCATGATGAGCCACTAAAATACTACCATCTGAAATAAAATCGTTAAATTTAGGAAGGACGTCTTTCATAAAAGGCGCATCAGCCACCATTTCATTACTGATATGATGAATTTTCATCACAGCCTCACCCATGGGCTTACTTGGCCTCACAAAAGACTCAAATTTATCAATGATTTTACCATCTCGCCACTTGACCGCGGCAATTTCCACAATTTCTGCCACTAGCGGAAACCGTCCGGTAGTTTCAGTATCAAAACCTACAAAAGTTTGGTGTTTCCAAAAGTTACTCACAGGTTTCTCGAAGATTTCTCATTGATACTTAAAATAAATGTAGCCAGGCTTCGGGTCAGATTTTTTATCGCTGACCGCTTCAAAAACTTTTTCTTCTGGGGACCAGTAAGGTTCATACCATTTTCGATCAGGATCTAAGATCAATACCCTTTTGTTAACGGCGTCATAG
>JBBQPV010000269.1:0-4044 GCA_038216925.1 Bdellovibrionia bacterium | reverse complement strand
AGCTTCAGCGCTTACGGCGCTCACAAAAATTAGACTACCAAATGAAGACAGGCCAGTCACCGTCCTTCATTACTCAGTGAAACCAGATTTTTCAGCTTTTAGTTTTCTTGTGTATGACAGCACGGTAAATGGCAAGAGTTTAGTCCACCTAGTATTTTCAAAGAATTCAACTGCTAGTAAGTCAGTAGAAGTAGGAGATACTAAATATAGATACATGGCTGGACCGGGAGTCAAATTAGGTTGGAATCAAAGCGAGAAACAAACTTTAAATTTATGTGGTTCCGATTCCCTCAGGTTTAAAGACGAACTGATGGAGGCTCTAAATCAATGGGCCCCAGTGCTTAAAGATAGGCTGACTGTAAACTTTAAACTTGCTCCAAGCTGCCCGCCGTTTTCTGATATAAATTTTAGAGGGGTCTATTTTGTCAAAAATTATCTTACCTATGCCTCAAAAACAGTTTTCAATCCTATGTCCACAATATTGGTGCCCGATTTTTCCACAGGGCATGTTCTGGACAGTGACATCATTATATTACGGGGTGAATATGAGAAAGTGCTGGATGTAGATGAAGTCAAATGGGACGATCCAATAATTGATACATCAAAAATATTTTATCGCACGGTAATGCATGAGTTTGGACATTTCCTGGGACTTGATCATCAGTTTGATGGCACAGAAAGTATTATGTCCTATGATAAAAAACAAACAAGGATCAGTACTTACGATGAAGAGGCCATTGCTCTCCTCTACCCTCTTAAACCCAAGAAATGATCCATTTCACAATTCTTAAGTTTAATAATCTTGTGCTGAATCTTAACCCAAGCCATGCTCATCCTCGGTAATAATTCATAGGGGGTTATATGAGAAATTTAATTTTGGTTTGCCTGGTTTTCATTTCATCGCTGAGTTTTGGGACTACACATAAAAAACCACTCCAACCGCCGGTGGCCCCTCCAATTCCAAGAGTGATGCCAACGGTGCAACCTCAGCCTCCAACTCAGACTCGGATTCTCCCTACCGCACTGAACAAGCAGAACTCCCTAGAAATTAAAAGGTATTATGCAGTCCCCCTAAAAGATCTGCAGTTTTTTAATTTACAAAATCGACCCGTCGTTGAAGCCCAACAATTTAATTTGGGAATTGTGCAACTCACTCAACTTCAAGTGACCGAGTTGACCACCAAGCTCCATGCTATTTACCATAGCTGCGGCGGATTTTCTGATCTCACCGTCCTCATGCAACTCTACGGCGTGTCACCAATGCAAGCGCTCACAATGACAGTTAAATCAGCTCCTATGATAACGGCTTTTGATAAATTAGAACCCACCTACCCCACTGAAGCTAAAAAAGTAGTTTCTCTTTTAGATGCAAACAGAATGTGGAAGTTTCTCTCTGAGCTTTCATCTTTTCCCAATAGAAGTGCGCTCTCTCCGGAAGGTGTGAAGGCGGCCCAGTGGTTAGGAGATCGTTCGGCAAAATTAGCCGCAGATCAAGGACGTGCCGATGTGCAAGTATTAAAATTTCCTACCGGTGGACAATATGTTCAGCCCTCAGTGGCTGTAAGGATAGTCGGGGCCGATTCAAAACTCCCAGGAGTTCTCATTGGTGCCCATATGGATACCTTTGACAAAGTCATGCCTGGGTCCGATGACGATGGATCCGGCACAGCTACTGTCATGGAAGTTTTTAACGGGATTTTAGATTCGGGAATAAAATTTAAGAGAGATATTTATTTTGCCTACTATGCCGCAGAAGAGCGGGGACTTGTTGGTTCAAAAGTTATGGTGGCGGAATTTAGGAAACGGGGAATTCCGCTAAGATCAGTTTTACAAATGGACATGACCGGATTTAAATCGCCCAAAGATGCAGCGGAAATTTTTATGATCACCGATCACGTGAATCCAGAGCTCACAAAATTTGTTGCTAAACTTGCAACCGTTTACGCTGGAGTTCCTGCGCAAAAAGTTGGGGCAACCGAGTGCGGATATTCCTGCAGTGATCACGCTTCATGGACCAGCGGAGGATATGATTCTACCTTTCCTTTTGAAGCTTCATTTGGAAATGATAATCCTACAATCCACACACCTAACGATAAAATGGACATTATGAATCAAGCCCACGCAGCTGCATTCATGAGACTCAGCGGTGCCTACATTGTGGAAACCGCCGATCCCCTCTCCCGTTGACGGAGAGTTAGTTCCCGCCCTCAATGTAATCCTGCACTTGATATTTAGTTGCAGCGTAGGTGAAGAGGAATGAAACAACTAGCATCAGGAACATGAAAAAGAAAAAATAAGACGCGCCCTGAAAAACATTGATCTTAGAAATGTATGCTGTGAGTAAATTCCCTATGGACACAGTCAGTAACCAAAAGCTCATGATTGTGCTCTTCACAGCTCTAGGCGCTTGAGTGTAAGCAAACTCAAGACCCGTGATGGACACTAAAACTTCCGCAGCAGTGAGTACCAGGTAGGGAAAAAACTGCCACATGGCGTTTGGCTTTCCACCGTGATCCAAAACTAGCTGTAACCCACCCACCAGTAGAAATGAGGCCGCCGCCACATACATGCCCGTGGCCATTTTCCTTAAAGGCGTCAATTTAATTCCCATTCTTTCCACCAATGGATAAATGACATAACTAAATAAAGGGATGAGTCCCATGACCATCAAAGGATTCCATGCTTGGAGTTGAGAAGGATCAATTTTCATTCCCATAAACATCAAGTCCATTTTTTCTGCCTGAAGAACCCAACTTGAACCTGTTTGTTCAAATAGAGACCAAAAAATTGAAACCGTCACAAATACTTTGATAATCCGAACGACGGCTCTTGCGCCTTCAACAGTCTTTTCGTCGTATTTGCCCAAAGCATTATCTAAAAACTTGGGCGCCTTTTTTATCTTTCTCTGTTCAAACGCCTCCAAAACAATAGATAGAAAGCCTCCGCCTGATTTGCCAGTTGGCGGTACATGAACATAATATTTTTTACCCATCCAGAAAACAAAGGTAGCTACAGCCATGAGAATTCCGGGAATTCCAAAAGCCCAATGAGAACCATAATGGGAAAGAGTGTAGGGAATTAAAAGTGTTGAAAAGAAGGCGCCAAAATTAATGAGCCAATAAAAAAGCTCAAATACTTTTTGCACAAGATGCTTATTTGATTTCGTGAATTGATCTCCAACATGAGCGGAAACGCACGGCTTGATTCCGCCGGATCCCAAAGCTATGAGACCTAAGCCAAAATACAAACCCATTCTATTTTCCCAGATGGCAAGGACGGCATGGCCAGCGCAATAAACAACGGAAAGAGTCATGATTGTTTTATATTTACCCCAAAAGCGGTCAGAGATAAACGCTCCGAGAAGCGGAAGCAGATACACGGCACTTCCAAAGAAGTGATAGGTGCTTTTAGCTTCGGGCTCTAGCATCAGGAGGGAAGTTGTCATAAAAACGGTGAGGATACTCTTCATGCCGTAATAGCTGAATCGCTCTGCCGCTTCATTGCCCACAATATATTTTATCTGCCGAGGAAATTTGTCCATGAACGCTCCCTAATTATTTTTTCCACGCCATTTCTGTTTGGATATGGCTTTGATACAATTCTTTTTCTTCTTTAATTTTAGTGTCTGTCCATCCTAATTCAGATTGCAGAACATTAACCACACTGTCTATGGCAAACTGACCGTGGTCGTCCATAGTTAAATAGAGTGGGGTCCTCCTAAGCATAAAATCTCTTAGGTGCAGGCACATTGTATGTCGAGCCGCATGTAATGCCTCAATAGCCCAAAGTGCTTTCAAACCACAGGCTGAGGCGGATTGTAGTATCTCAAGGGCCTCATATCCGTGCCTTCGCGCTAAACTAAGAGCATCCGCTTCTGATACGTCGAAATCCCTTGCCCAGATTGGGGCTTGTCCTATAGCCACGCTTAATTTTTCAGGCGTAACTAGAGGGTTAATGGCATCCCGGGTTTGATTTCTTGCGTACTGAATTCTTTCTTCAGTGGAGAATTCCTCTTTCAATACGACCTCTAAAATGTCTCGGGCC
>JBBQPV010000268.1:0-4058 GCA_038216925.1 Bdellovibrionia bacterium | reverse complement strand
ATGGCGTTTTTATATCAATCACTTTTAATTTCGAAGCGGTTATTTGGGGAAGTTTTTGTTTTTGCGCCTTACCAATAGCCTCTTCCATTTCCTCAATAGCATGATGAAAATTTTCCTTTGTGAAATGCTCTTCATCTTTTTTATTCAGAAGCATAGTTACTGCTAAACTATTGGGATTAAAATATTTTCGAGCGGTTAATAAAATGTCTTTGGCCGTTAACTTTTGAACCTGCTTAATATATTGCTCAACATACTCGGGATCATCCAGCATCAATTGATAAATGCCCACTTTTCTTGCCAGACCGTCCACGGTCTCCAGTCCAAATATTTCATCAGATTGAATGTTGAGCTTTGCTCTTTCCAATTCTTCCTGTGACGGGGGCTCACTGAAAAGCCTTAATATTTCCTCCTGAATTCCAGAAAAAACTTCTTTTATATTTGTCACTTGGAAATGCGCACTGATGGCAATAAATCCATTATCAAGTGGGTTGTAGCTTCCAGCACCCACCGACATCACTAGCGGCTTTTGCATTCTTAATTTCATCATCAGCCGTGAACTATCTCCCACACCTAAAATCATGCACAAGACATCAATGGCGGCAATGTCTTTACTCTTTGCTCCGGGCCCGCGGAAAGCCAGATTTAAACTCGCCTCTTGAAATTCTGTGGTTTTGTAATTCGAATAAAAATATTTTTGCTTGGGTTCTGAAGCGCGGACAATTTTGTTAAGTTTTTCATTTTTAAATTGGGCGTAGTACTTCTCTATAAGTTTTTTTGTCCCAGCTTTTTCAAAACTGCCCGCAACAACTAATGTCATGTTAGAGGGAACGTACCGAGAATGATAAAATTTAGAAATCTTGGACTTCGTAACCGTTCTGATATTTTTTTCATAACCAATAACGGGAATTCCGTACGGATGTTTTTTATAAAGAGTTGAAAAGAGCTGTTGGCTGGCTACTTGATTGGGATTATCAAAAGACCTTTTTATTTCTTCTATGACTACTTCCCGTTCCCGGTCAATTTCCCCGCCGTCAAATTTAGGAAAGCCCATCATTTCACTGAGGCACTCCAGTCCAACTTCCAGATCCTTTTCAGACATGGTGACGTGAAAAACAGTTTGATCAAAAGTAGTGTACGCATTAAGTTCACCCCCTGAACCTTCTACAATACGGGCGATCTCCCCCACCCCAAATTTTCTTGTGCCCTTAAACACCAGATGCTCAATAAAATGGCTAATTCCCTCTTCTTTTTTCTTTTCATCGGCACTGCCGGTTTTGACCCAAACCTGCACAGCTACAACTGGGGCTTTATGGGACTCGATGAGAAGAACTTTCATTTTATTTTTTAATTGATATTGCGTGAGCATCTTATAGTTTCACTCCATGGCTTTCGGTGTTTATGTCCACATTCCTTATTGTCTGCAGAGATGTGTCTATTGTGATTTTGCGACTTATGAATTGTCTCAAATTTTATCGCCTCAGGACTACATTAAGCGAGTGCAGAGTGAAATTAAAACAAAATCTAAAACCATTGGCCCCAGACCTCTGGACACCCTTTACTTCGGGGGCGGGACGCCGTCATTGATTTCTCCAGACCTTTTAAACTGCGTCATTCAAACTCTCAGTGAATGTGGGTTTCCGCTCAAACACACGTCCGAAGTAACTTTGGAAATTAATCCTGCTACCACAGATCAAGGAAATCTGGAAAAACTCATCGGGTTTGGATTCAATAGATTTTCCGTGGGAGCCCAGACATTTGATGATCGCTTGCTTAAAATTGCCCACCGGAGACACAGCGCTCAAGACACTATTGACACATTGAGTCTTTTAAAAAAGTATAGTTTGAATTTTAGTTTGGATGTTCTTTTTGCCCTTCAAACTCAAACTCTTTATGATCTAAAAAAAGATTTAGATATTGCTTTGAGTTTTTCTCCACCTCACGTTAGCCCCTACTGCTTGACCGTTCCGGAAACTAATCCCATGGCCAAAGGTCGAGCGCCGGAGGACGAACAAGTTGAAATGTTCGACCTTTTAAAAACAGCGTTAGAGGTCGGCGGTTTAGCAAGGTATGAAATCAGTAACTTTTCCCGTCCTGGATTAGAAAGCCGCCATAATATGCTTTACTGGGATGACGATGAATACTGGGGCGTGGGACTTTCTAGTCATAGTTACATGCATTGGGGGTCCTGGGGATCTAGGTTCTGGAATCCCAGGGGAATAGATGATTACGTTAAAGCGACAGACGCCAGTGCTCTCAATTGGGAATCGTCGGCAGCCCATGAAAATCTTATGCGGCATCAGGCGCTAACGGATTATTTTCATATCTCCCTGAGGAAAACTTCAGGTATCGACCCCATTAAATTTGAAAGAAAATTCGGTTCCTCTCTGGAAGATGTAGCCGGACCTCGACTCAAAACTTTGCTGGGAAAAGGATGGCTCATTGAAGAGCAGACGGGATTTAGTCTCAGTGAAACCGGCCTTGTCCTCTCAAATCAAGTATTTGAGGAACTCACATTTCTTTCACCTCCCTTGGTTGACAAAAACATCTAGTGAAATCATATTCTTAGAAAGAAAAAAGAGGTCACATGTCAGAAGATTCAAATAAGCAAAATGAAATAGATGAACCAAATGAGTCAGAAAATACGGATCCTGCAATAGATGGGGAAGCGCAGGCTAATCCTCCTTGTGAAGCCCAGCTTGAGGAAATGAAAAAGCAATATCTCTATTTACGGGCGGATTTTGAGAACTTCCGCAGGCAATCTATTAAGGAGCGCTCAGAGTTAATTAAGTTTGGTTCAGAGCCAGTTCTTCGGGAATTTTTAAGTGTGCTAGATAATTTGGAGCGGGCCTCTGACACTGCCGTCACTGCGGACACTTTGGATCAATACAAAAATGGAGTGGGACTCATTGTAAATCAACTTAAAAAATCTTTAGAAAAGTTTGGCGTGGAGGAAGTGGATTGTAAGGGACAGACTTTCGACCCAAATGTTCACGAGGCCTTGAGCTCATCAAATAATCCAGATCTTCCCCCTAATTCCATCACTGATGTTTTTAAGAAAGCATATAAGCTTCATGGAAAAGTGATCCGTCCGGCCCAAGTGGTTGTGAATACGACAACGAAGGAACAGTAATAAAATGGCCAGTAAACGGGACTATTATGAAGTATTGGGAGTTGTGAAGACTGCTTCACCAGAAGAACTTAAAAAGTCCTACCGTAAACTAGCATTGCAACATCACCCGGATAAAAATCCTGGGAATAAAGCATCGGAAGAAAAATTTAAAGAAGTGTCTGAGGCCTATGAAGTCTTAAGTGACCCAAAGAAACGGCAAATGTATGACCAATTTGGACATGCCGCAGGGGGCGCCGGATTTGGGGGAGGCTTCGGTGGGTTTGGTGGCGGAGACGCTGGAAGTTTCCAAGACCTATTTAATGATGTCTTTGGGGATTTTTTTGGTGGTGGTGGCGGTGGAAGAGGCCGGGGGCGGGAACGGGGAAAACCTCGGGGAGCTGACTTAAGATACACTTTGAATATTAGCTTTGAAGACGCGGCCACGGGTTGTGAAAAACATATTAATTTTATGAAAAATAAATCCTGTGAAACCTGTAAGGGCTCAGGAAGTAAATCTGGCTCTGGCAGAACGACGTGTCCACAGTGTCAAGGCGCGGGAGAAGTACGATTTCAACAAGGCTTTTTTGCCGTAGCAAGACCTTGCCCAAACTGTGAGGGCGCAGGAAGTATAATCAAAGATCCCTGCGGTCACTGTAAAGGTGACGGGGTTGTGCAGTCTGCTTCAAAATTAGCGGTGAGTGTTCCTGCAGGAGTAAATACCGGCCAAAGATTAAAGCTCAAGGGTGAAGGCGACATGGGCCCTCACGGCGGACAACCTGGAGATTTATATGTGGTCATGCAACTCAATTCTCACCCACTGTTTGAAAGACAAGATGATGATGTGGTTTGTGAGCTGCCCATTAGTTTTGCGGAAGCGGCTTTAGGAACAGAAGCCAATATTCATACTCTCAGTGGAAACGTGTCTTTAAAAATTCCTAGCGGCACTCCC
>JBBQPV010000267.1:0-4089 GCA_038216925.1 Bdellovibrionia bacterium | reverse complement strand
ACACTTGCAACTTCATGAAATGGTTCCCAGGAAAAATTATTTAAAACTTTTATTTGCTTAGGTGTAAGAGATTCGCTGAGTTGAAGAATAGCTAGGAGGATCAAAATTCTTAAACTCACACGAAGCATTTCAGAAGGAAGGTCTAGCATCTGCGGAACAATCATTGCGGCTACTGTCAATAGGGCCAAAACTAAATTCCAGCGCCCCAGTATTTTAAATGGTTCTTTTGTCTCTGCCTTTAAGGGACCTCTAAAATCAGGATCATTAAGATAGAAATAGCTATCCAAAGTCACAAAAATTCCAACTAGAGCTGTAATAATAAAAAACCAAATGGGAAAAAGTTTTAGAGTCCAAGTGAAAGGCACACCTTGAAGATAGCCATAAAGTAGCGGCGGGTCCCCAAGAGGGGTAAGAAGCCCTCCACAATTTGAAACGATAAAAATAAAAAAAACGACTATGTGCTTCTCATGTTTACGTCCTCTGTTGCTTCTTAACAGAGGACGAATGAGAAGCATACTAGCCCCAAGGGTTCCTATCAAATTGGCAATTATGGCGCCACCGGCAATATAGGCCAGGTTTGTAAGGGGGTTTGCCTTAGGAGCGCCGCTCACGTATAGACCACCGCCAATTTTATAAAGTGTCCCCAACAGAAGAATAAAACTGGCGTAATCTATGAACGCCTTAACAACCCACTGGGAATTGAGGGAAAAAGCTAGCAAAAGGGCTGGGATTGCAAAGATAGATAAAATCATGAAATGGTATTTCTTCCAAAATTTCGGCCAGAATGTTGGAAAGATAGCCACGCTTAGTAAGACGGCAACAAACGGCGCACAAAAAATGGGGTAAAGCACAGGTTTAAACATCAAGAACATCATAACTTGGATTGAAGAGGGTTGCAATTTTTCGCTCTGGACAATACTCTTGTCAGTTATGGCAGAACAAAAAATTAGAAATATCGCGATAATCGCTCACGTCGATCACGGCAAAACGACTTTGGTTGACGGTCTTTTAAGACAGAGTGGAACTTTTAGAACCAACGAAGTTGTTGCAGAACGAGTTATGGATTCCATGGATCTTGAAAAAGAACGTGGGATTACAATCATGGCTAAAAATACTTCTGTTCAGTACGAGGGCTACAAAATTAATATTGTAGATACCCCCGGCCACGCAGATTTTGGTGGAGAAGTTGAAAGAACTTTAAAAATGGTTGATGGCGTCATGCTTCTTGTTGACGCTTCAGAAGGCCCACTTCCCCAAACAAGATTTGTTCTTAAAAAAGCGCTTGAGGGTGGACTTAAAGTCATGGTGGTCATCAATAAAATCGACCGATCCGATGCCCGTATCGAAGAAGTGGTGAATGAAGTTTTTGATTTATTTATTGATTTGGATGCAGAAGATTGGCAGGCAGATTTCCCTATTCTTTACGCCGTTGCTCGGGAGAGTTGGGCTGTTGAAGATTTGAAAGATCGTGACAAGCCTGGAAAAACTTTGGAGCCCTTATTCAAAAAAGTTCTAGAGGTCATTCCCGCTCCAAAAGGAAAACCGGAAAATAATTTGCAAATTCTTGTGACAAACATTGGATATAATAATTTTGTGGGCAGGCTTGCTATAGGCCGTGTCACCGAAGGAACAATTAGAATTGGCGATAACGTAAGTATCTGTAAAGAAAACACCACCACTAAAATTCGAGTTTCAGCTCTTTTTACATATGAAGGTTTAAAGCAAGTTGAAACCAATGAAGTTGTATCTGGAGATATTTGTATTATTGCCGGTGAATCCGGAATTGAAATTGGAGACACTATCTCCAGCATTGAAAATCCAGACCCTATGCCAAGAGTTGTAGTTGAAGAGCCTACGGTCAGCATGATTTTCTCTGTTAATAACGGACCCTTTGCTGGAAAAGAAGGGGACAACGTCACAAGTAGAAAAATCCTTGAGCGTTTAGAAAAAGAACTTCTGTTTAACGTGTCTTTACGGATGGAGCGCACAGAGGCTACAGACTCTTTCAAAGTATTTGGACGGGGAGAATTGCAGCTCGCCATTCTCATTGAACAAATGCGCCGAGAAGGATTTGAACTTCTTGTAAGTAAACCCAGAGTCCTTATTAAAACAATTGACGGTGAAAAATGTGAACCCATGGAGAACGCAGTTTTTGACGTTCCAGAATTTGCAGTGGGTATTGTCACAGAAAAAATGGGTGGCCGAAAAGGAATCATGTCCAACATGGTTAATAAAGGCTCAGGTCGTGTGCGTCTGGAGTTTACCGTTCCATCTCGCGGTCTCATTGGCTACAGAAGTGAGTTTTTAACGGACACCAAGGGAACCGGAATGATGAACACTATTTTTGCGGGGTACGAACCTTGGAAAGGTGAAATGGGTGGCCGCCAAAACGGTGCGCTAATTTCTGACCGCGGTGGAGAGTCGGTTTCTTACGGGCTATTTCATTTGGAACCTCGGGGAAAAATGTTTATCGGCGCTGGCGTCAATGTTTACGAAGGAATGGTTATTGGAGAGCATGCAAAAGACAATGACCTCATTGTAAATGCAATTCGAGAGAAGAAACTTACAAATATGAGAGCCTCTGGATCAGATGATGCGGTGAAATTAACTCCACCCATTCCCATGCCACTTGAAAAAGCCATGGAGTGGATTAGTGATGATGAGCTCATTGAAGTAACACCCAAGTCCATTCGGATTCGTAAAAGATTCTTAGACCCCAATAAGCGAAAGCGGGCGGAGAAACTTGACTGAGATCGTGGCCGAGGGTCGCAGCTTAGTAAAGAAATACGGCGATAAAGTTGTCGTTAACGGAATCCACTTCCAAATAAAAAAAGGCGAATGCTTCGGTTTTTTAGGCCCCAACGGAGCGGGGAAAACATCCACCATGAAAATGATGTATTGCCTGTCTCCCGTTTCCGGCGGGGAACTTCACGTCTTAGGACTTGATGTTACAAAAAATGCCGCCGCCATTAAAAAGAGAATTGGTGTCGTTCCTCAGGAAGACGGCCTAGATCCAGATTTTACTGTTCTAGAGAATCTAATCATTTATGGTCGTTATTTTAATATTGAAATGGTGGAAGTTGAAAAAAGAGCCCGTGAATTATTAAGATTTATGCGCATTGATGAAAAATCCGATTCCTCAGTAGATAAACTTTCCGGTGGTATGAAAAGAAGACTTGCCATTGCTCGGGGCATGATCAACAAACCAGAAATGCTTTTTTTGGATGAGCCCACCACAGGACTTGATCCCCAAGCGCGCCTTCTCATTTGGGATAATCTTAAGGGAATGAAAAAAAACGGTCTCAGCATGGTACTGACAACTCATTATATGGAAGAGGCGGAAAATCTTTGTGACCGTTTGGTTATAATGGATCAAGGAAAATTTCTTTGTGAAGGGCGTCCGCAAGACTTGATCAATGAGTTTATAGGTCATGAGGTTGTGGAGTTCAGTTGTCAGGATGCGGACAAAAATTATGTTATTGATAAAATAAAAGACAAGTACGACTTTCAAGTCATTAGGAATCGATTTCATTTATTTATAAAAAAAGGTCAAGATGGAAAACAGGCGCTCAATATAGTACCCAGTGACGACATGACCGTTAGAAAAGCTACTCTAGAGGATGTATTTCTTAAAGTTGCAGGTCACGATCTCAGAGATTGACCGGGGGATATTTGGAAAGAGTTTTTATTCAAACAATATTATCTGATATGGTGAACTTTCCAAAGTTGGGCATTGGCACTTACCGAGTTTGGTATAGAAACTTTTTTTATTTTAAAAAGTTTTTTCTCACATCAATTTTATGGAATTTCACAGAACCACTTTTATACATTGTTGCCTTTGGATACGGCTTGGGTTTTTTTGTTGGGCAAATTGATGGAGTTCCTTACCTATTGTTTTTTGCTCCCGCGATTCTTGCCAGTACAACAATGCAGGGCGCGGTTTTTGAATCCACTTATGCAAGCTTCACCAAACTTAGAATTCAAAAAACCTATGAGACCATCATGATGACTCCGGTATCCATAGAAGATGTGGTGGCAGGGGAAATTATTTGGGGCGGCACTAAAGCGTTCATTGGCACCTTGGGAGTC
>JBBQPV010000266.1:0-4095 GCA_038216925.1 Bdellovibrionia bacterium | reverse complement strand
GGTGATTAATAAAAGTGTTTCCCATTGAGCAATATTTAAGGTAAATAGAGCTGAAGTGTTATTCCCTGCGAAGACAAAAATTAAGGCAAATATTGGAGCAAGGAAAAACCTCAAAGCTGTACCTGTAATAAATGATACTTTATTCAAGACATACTTACTTATTGCTGTTGAACTTCCCCACATTAAACCCGCAGACAGAGCAAATAGTCCAGCAAGAGCTGTCCCTGATCCCGTTGAGAGATTTACGTGTAAATCTTTAAATGTGATGAAATAGGCTGCGACAAGAGCCAATGCTGCCCAAAGAAGAAATCTTTTAGTTATTTTTTCTTTCAGAAGAATTGCAGCAGTGGCAATTGCCCAAATTGGCTGAAGTTGTTGTTGAAGAAGAACTACGACGGAATAGGAAGAATAGTTGATTTTGCCAAGAGCGGCGGTGTAGAGAATTGTTCCCAGCGCCCCCGAGAAAAGAGCAACTACCGCGATTGCTAGCCACTCTTTGCGAGTCATTTTTTTTAAGTCTTTGAACCATTTGAAGGAGAAAACGAGAAGAATTACTGCACCAAGGAGATGTTCATAGAAAACGACCACCGCGGGAGGAAGAGAGTAGAGACTGATGCGCAAAAGCCCATCAAAGCTCCAAAGGAGTGCAGCCACCACAACAAAAAGCGGCCCGAAAGCCAAGATTTTTTTGATCATATTCTTCCTTTCATCCCGACTGTACGGTCGCTGCCTGAGTTTCACAGACTAATGTCAAAATTTTAATTCTGACTCGTGGAGTTTAACCACCGATTGGGATTTTCACCCTACCCCGAAAGAATGACTGTAGAATAAAGATTAACAGGGAATAAGTCAAGGAAGAATTTATTTACATTCGAATGGTCCGGCATCAACATGTAAGTCTTGGGAAAGAGCAACTGGAATCAATTTATTATCAGTGCATTTACCAACTGAAGTAGCAAATGGAAAATTGTTTCCTCCCAGAAGAACTTGATAGTGAACGTGGGGACCACCGGTAGTGGGGAGAATATCGGGATTAATTGTTCCCAATACATTGCCCCTATGTACTTCTGTGCCAGAAGCCCATTTTGTTTCATCAACAGGGTTAAGATGAAGATATGCAACTAAGAACTTTCCAGACTTGTCTTTAATATAGACATAACCTCCAATTGCTAAACAAGTGTATTTGCTGGAAGTGTTAGGACATGGTACTTCTTTTGTTCTCTTTGGATCTTGAGGTGTGGGATCTGAAACTGTTTGAGTAGTTTTACCGTTTCCGGTGTCAAAACCTACTTTAAGGATTACACCATCTATTGTGGACTTTACTTCAGTTCCACCAGGAGCGGAATCATCCATTCCGCCGGGAACACACTCTCGTGATCCATCGGCAATTTTGCCGCCAAATCTGCTGGGAATAACCCCTCCTGAATAAAGAAATGTTCCACAATGGTGATATCGTGTTCCTCCGTTTACAGAAATTACTTGTGCATCAATTGTTTTAATTGTACCTGCCACTGGGAACCCATAAGGTTGGTCTGTTGGAGGATGACCAAGAGTAACAAATTCCACGGCGGTTTTGGTTTCGGTTTGATCTCCTACTTGGGCAGTTACGGTGACTGTATTTACAAGTGAAGAATCCTTAAATTCTTCACCAGCAGCAGTGAACGGATCGCTGGTTGAATTTGCATCTCCTGCCAAAAGTTTGATTGGCTTAGTCTCATCAACGAGAGTTTTTTCAAATATTTGTTGACCACTTTCTGGATCTTTTGGCCCATATCTAACCATTCGGTCGACGACTTTTGTTATTACCAAATCTGAGTTGGCTTTAAAACCAATTGCATACGAGATATCTGCTGGTCCGATTGTGTAGTCTGGAAAAGCATTTTGATCTGCTTTTTTGGTAACTTCAAATGTTACTGGAGTTACTTGATCCCGATCTGGCTCTGGCGGTTGGGCAAATGCGGCGGGAATAATGATGGCACAGACGACTGCGGCGGTTGCTCCAACAGTGCAAACGGCAATAACTGGGGCTGATGTCATTACGGCTCCGATTCCTCCGCCTGCAGTTACTCCTCCACCACCTCCAACCAAACCGGAAAGGGGACCCACACTGCCTCCAGAAACAGCCGGAACGGTAGCACCGGCAAAAAATGAGTTGGAAGGAACTAAACCTGGACCGAGACCAAATGCTGAAGCACTGCCGAGTCCAAGAAGTGTTCCAACTGCGCCGGCTATTGCCTCAGCGGCTACAATTGCTCCATGAAAAAGGTACAAAATTATTGTGCTAACACCTGCCAAAGCTATGGTCCAATATTCTTTTATTTTGTTGCGAAGTCCACTATCCAGTAAAACGCTAGCGACGAGACCTGGGACACCACCAACTTTTCCTACCACTTTACCAAAACCTGCGACTAATCCCTTTTTGGCTCCTTCTTCAGCGCCCTTTTTTATAATTGCGTTTTTGGCGTTATCTGCGAGAAGCGTTTTTCTTCCTGGAAAAAATCTATCAGCTAATCTTCCTTTAAGCCCAGTTAGACCACGCTGTCGCTCACGATTAATAGTTTGTTCAATACTGAGGGGGTTTGCGGGAGTTGCTGATTCTTCTGTAGAAGATTGTCGTCCAGTAATGAGATACCTTGCATAGTTCAATCCCCTCATCATTCTTCGAAATGGGGCTGCTGCGAAGGACGGTTCTTGTCCACGTTTTCCTTCTGCCCTCCTCATAAAGTCTCTAGCCTCTTGACTTCGCAGTTCACCTACAAGGGTAGCAGATTTAGGTTGAGAAGCTTTTGCAGTTACTGGGACATTGGAAGCAGCAATTCCATCCCTTTGCTGCGGTTCAACTTGACTCATTTGAGTAGTCTCTTGAAGAATTAGCCCGAGAGCTTGGAAAATTGGAATTTTGTTTTTCGCGACGAGTTGCAGGAAAGCTTTCTGTTGTTCTGTCGTTAAGCGACCATATTCAGGAAAATTATAGATTTCAATAACCGCAGCAGCCGCTTGAGCGGCAGTCCAAACTGCATTTTCTTTCATTAATTCTTTAGCTAGTTCTTTTTGACTGGCCGTGAGTTGGCGAAATTCTGATGGCTGTTCTTGATTAAATTGTGTTAATTGTTCTGAAATTGTTTCTGCCGAGATGGGAGCTCCACTCCTTGAAATAGCCTCATGAATGAGCTCTTTTTCAGCATCTGTAAGACTCAGATACTCTGCAGAGGAATAGAGAGCTTTGGCGGCAGCGGCGGCTTTCCAAGTGACCATTCCTTTTTTTGTTATCAAATTTTTGGCAAGTTCTTTTTGCTCGGGAGTTAAACCTTGAAATTCAAATGGCTCAGCAGGTTTAGACGCATATTGTTTTACACTCAGAATTGCTTGTGCATCACTTAAACCTTGTGCTTTATATGTGTCAAATGCTTCTTTCTGTTCCGGAGTCAGAGCCTCTAGGTCTTGCTTCCACCAAGCAAAAAAAGTGGTGGGGTGCGCGACAATATCATAGAGATTAAACTCAGAATTAAGTTTTCCTTCAAAATGTTTGGCTAGACCACTCCTTAATACAGACGAGGGGTTTATTGGAGGGGGGCCGGGTCTTTGCAATGTGGGGGCACGTCGGGCATTGGCAATAAGATCATTTACTTTCTTGTCATAGACAGACTGATTTGCCATATCATTTGAGGCGCGAAAGGCCATTCCCTTGATATCTGTTACTAGTTCTTCCATTGAGCCTTTATATTGATTCCCATGCTCAATTCCGAGCCGTTGCATATAAAGCTTGACGAGGTCGTTATAGTCAGTGATTTGTTTTTCCAGGTTTTTTCTCAGCTCTTGGTTAGCTTCTAAATCTTTCTTAAATTGTTCAAGGTCATTTTTATTAGGTGCTCCGGCGTTAAAATTTTGTTCTTGCGTGCTGATTGCGTTTTGCAGATATAGAAGAGTTGAATAGAGCTGATCGAGATAAATTGATCTCCATGCTGACTCTTGATAGAAAGCCTCGCGGACACCCGCCCAGGTTTTGGGATTAAAATAAGCTTCTGATTCTTTTTCCGAACCGGGTTTATATTCAAACTCACGGAAATATTGTGGCCAAGCAAGATATATAGGTTG
>JBBQPV010000265.1:0-4104 GCA_038216925.1 Bdellovibrionia bacterium | reverse complement strand
AGTTGCCACAGAAACAAATGCTCCCCCCTCCCGACTCTCAAATAATTGAGTGCCGACAGTATCGGCATCTTTATTAATTGGAAAGACCCCACCTTTGCTAAGGTTTATAATCAAATCTTCTTTGCCAGTCGCTGAATACCATCCAAAATGTCGACCGTCTCGAGTTCTGAGTTCTTTTAATAATGATATTGACCGCACATCTCAGGGAAAAATATTACTCTTCACTGTTATTGGTAGCGGAACAAATTCGGTTTCGTTGAGGGCCTGAGTCCTTCGAAATGCGTGATTACTTAGCTCAGTTATAAAGCTTTCAATTTCGATTTTTATTTCGGGCCAGTGGGCAGTAACGTCAGCACCACCAGATTTCATTATTCTGGAAAGAGCATTTTTATAGACAAACAGTTCCACCGAGGTCAACCGGGGCAGACGTTTTATATCAAGAGGATTGTTTCCTTTGGCAAGAGTCTCTAAAATCCCTATATCAATTACGTTTTTCTCCAAAGCCAAGTGCCGAATTAAATTCACATAATGAATATGAGGCGGAGTATGCGCACCGCCGGCAATTTCTGCCAAGTATCCGTGGCATTCAAAATGAGTCTCACCGCCAAGGGTAGGAATCACTGAAAACAATAAAAGAGTGAGAACCAAATATTTCATTTAATGGTACCCGTGATTTCAACAACTATGGGCGACGCGTCCCGGTTGGGTCGTGCGAGGGCCATGACTTTGCCGTCCTGCTGAAATGGAATCACTTGGACAAACTCACCGTCAGACACTTTCTTAGAAAGGATGGTTAAGCCTGACGAAACCGGATAAACGGCAATTTTGCCGTCTGACGTACCCCAGATTAAATAATGCCCTCCCTGAAAATAAAATTCTGTAACATCACTCACAATATGGGGTGCTGAGATAATTGAAAGTTCCAGAGTAGCCAAATTTATAAGCGCCACGGACTCATCAACTGATACAAACGCGAATTCCCCGTCTTTTGTTTTAACCGTCCTGATATTTTTATGGGAATGTGAGTTGGCAGGAATGGTTTTAATTATTTCACCGGTTTTCACATCAGTTATTGCAAAGCCAGTCTCCACTGGGATTACAGCTCTCATGTTGGAGAGTGTGCCATAAACGGCTGCGTAATTATTCCCGTCTCCCCAAGTATGAATACCGGCATTTAAAACCTGAGGAAATGTGGACTCTGATTCCACGTCATAGAAGAAGCCTATATTCGCTCTACTGTGGAGATAACTGACAATGGGATGACCCTCTATGTAGTTGACATTAAAATCGCTGAATCCTAGACCCTCAAACCTAACCAAGTCGGTGGACTCACCGGTGACTTGGTTACTTTTGACTAAGGTGATAACAGTAATAAATGAATTCCCCTGAGAATAGCCGTCTCTTAAAAGCCCGATTGCTTTATCACCTAGTCTCACACTGTTTTGAATGAGACCAGAACGTGAGGCAGCAAAACGATTTTCTACTTTTTCCATACCTGTGATAGTCTGCCTTTGTACTAGGTCAAAATAAGTTTCTTCCCCGGCTAACTTCACTTTTAAAACCGGATGATGATTTAAACTTATGAGAGTAAAAGGACTTTCAACTTGCCGACTGAATTCAATAGGTAACTCATAACTCTGTTGAAAATTAATCACAGATTCAGTTCGAACTTTTGAATCTTGTCTCGTTAAACTTGAACTTTCAAGCTGACTCAGCAATTCTCCCAATTGCTTTTTCACTTGGTTCCAATTGATGTATAAATCTGAATTTTTATTCTGGAGAAGCTTCAGGATTGCCTCTTGATAAACCAAGGACTCCACTGGAGAAACTGTAACGCCCGCCAGTGGATTGACTGGCTCCGGGGAATTCATAATGGTTTTAAGATCATGAGTCTTGAGAATTCCTTTTTCTAAAGCGAGAAAATTTATTATGTTCAAGTAATGATCCGCTGTGCGAGATGGCATACCCAGCTCGGCCAAATACGGGACGCATATTTTAGATGCGTTAGCGTTTAGTGTTCCAATGAAAATGCAAATACAAAGGAAAGCCCTCCTCATCACCCACCGCCAAAAATATCGGCTGCACGGAGCATATGCCGAATTTGTTCCAGCTCGTTATATGAGACATCATCTAGTGGGATTTGCGTGATCGGTCCAAAATTTCTTAGGAGATCATCAATAACAAGGTAGGTAAGTTTTCTATCTCTAAATATTTCGGAATTATATAGCGAGCCCCTTAACACCGACATCCAACTTTCCAAAGGTCGCTTAATTTCTTTAATACTTGGCTGTCTTCGGCTTTCTAATTCATCTTTCCAAACATCAGGAGATTTAATTGATCTCTCGCTGGTTAAGTGGGCCAAGTATTGACGGGAAAGACGGCTGGCCTCTAGCAGTAGAGAATGCACTTCCTGGGGAATGTCTTCCGGTTTACTTTCTGTGAAGAATGCCTCCTCTTTTTTGGGAATTTTAAGTGTCTTCGCCTCTTCCAGAAGTTCTGTGATGTGTTCCGGCGTAAATTCTCGGTAATGTCCTTTACTAAATCCCGCTTTCCCACTTTCCAAAGCAAATTGCATGAGATCAGGATTTGTCCCGTTGATGGAAATCAGCATCAGTTCAATGGGCGTACGCCTGTCAATTGCGGCACGGGCTTTACGTAAAACCTCTAGATCCACAGTGGCCTGCCCATCGGTGAGAAGCACAATACTTGCTTTTTTAAGAGGTTCACCGGCAGCTTTTTGCGCGTCCGCTATGGCGGCAAATGCCTGAAGGATAAAATTTTGAATGTCTGTTCCGCCACTGGTATTGGCAAATATGGATTTGAAATTGGTGATCAGTTCTTTCGCTTTGGTCAACGTTAAAACTTTTGTGATTTTATTAATAACTGAATCAAAACCCATGTGCATCACTTTGTGACGTTGTCGTCCCGAGGGTGAGCGGTCACTCAGCGCTCTATCGGTAAACGCACCTAATAAACCTGCTTGGAGTTCGGCGGGTTCACCCTCCATTGACCCTGAAGTATCGTAACCTGTGATGGTCACTCGGTCTATGTCATCATGCTTTCCGTATCCAGCGGGAATTTTTTGGATCCGCCGTCGTTTAGGGCTGAACAGAGTTCCCTCCCTAAAATTATCAGCAATACTCTTATGAGTTTGCATTCGGAGGGCCTTGTGAGCTTCTAAAAGATTTCTTGTAGGCAATAGATCTTGACCACGAGGCACCCGCGTATTTTCAATCCACGTTTTAGTTTCAATGTATTCAGGCGTAGGTTCCCCGTCTAAAATAAAATCAGTGAGGGGACTCAATGTTGCTATGAGACTAAATCCTTGAAGTTTTCCAGCTTTAAGGTCCTTGGCAACAGCCGCAGTTGGAGCGTTAGACCCGGCTTCCGTCAAACCATAAGTTTCACGAATGATGGATCTAGAAATTGCCGGCAATTGTTCCAAGAATTTTTTTACTACAGCAATTTCTTGGGCGTTGGCAGCTTCTAATTTAAATAGCAGTCGTCGAATTTCTCTTAGTGCTTTCAAAAGTTCTGTGGGACGTCTTAATCGTCCATTTTCATCAAGGGTTTTATCAAACGCTTCTAACTCTGCGATGAGTCCTTGTACTTTTCTGTAGCTATCATTGACGTCTTCCTTAGAAATATCAGCAGTCAATCTATCAATGATATCAGTTGGAGAACCTCCCTTTTTCTCAAAAATCCGAGTGGCCCCGTTGGCAATGGCAAAAAGTTCAGGAAACTGCATTGTTCTTAAAACAGCAGTGAGGCGGTGAAGCTTTTCCAAATTATTCGTTTTTGTGTGGAGTGGATTAAGCGCGTCTTTTAAAAGTATACGCATGGCGCGGGCCAATAGCGGATTACTATTTTTTTCATTTTTTAAACTGAGAGATCCAATTTTGAGGAGGTCTTCTAAGTCTGATTGGTCCATTGCCGGCCCGGCAGCTTTGTTATCTTGCTCTTTTTTTTCAGCCTTTTTGTCCGCTTTAATGGATTTCTCAGAATTTTCTTTTAACTTTTTTTTATGTGAGTCCTTTTTGGAGTCGCCTTCTTTGCCAGGTTTCAGTTCTTGTTCCTCTGTCACATCCATTGGCTCATCGGAAG
>JBBQPV010000264.1:0-4111 GCA_038216925.1 Bdellovibrionia bacterium | reverse complement strand
AATCAACGGGCTTCACTCCCCCTACACCTTGAGCAAGAAGATGGGACTGAGCTAATTCTTCCAAAAATTCCATTCTTAAGAAAGCCTGTAACACCGTTTGTCCTACAGTCCACCCGCCGTTGGCCGACGCCAAGAACGCGTCACTGCCTTTCAAAGCTCTTTCCAGTTCCGAATTACTAAAGTCATTAACGGTTTCAATAGTACCACCCAAACTTACAATAGCTTCCGCGATCCCGGGAACACCAATTGCCCTGGTGGAAATACTGAATGCGGTCACACCGTGGGGATGGGCATGGACTACAGATTTAACGTCCGGTCGGTTTTTATAAATCATGAGATGATTGCTGAATTCGCTAAAAACCTTGTGTTTTCCTTCAAGAACATTTCCTTGAGAATCAATTAAAAGCAGATCCTCTTCTTTAATGTCTTTTTTGGAAAAGCTGGTTGGGGTGACAATAAATCTATCAGATTCTAATTTATAACTGACATTTCCGTCATGATTAGCGACAAAATTTCTATTCCATAGTCGTTGACAGGTCTCAAGTATTTGCAATTTGACTTCATTAACGTTCATATTAAACTTATAACTAGCATGTACACTAACCAAGTTTCACTGATTATTTCATGAGTCGCGTCATTTTTTATTTCAAAGGATTGCTCTGCGTTCTCTGGTTTTTTGCCTGTACTGCTATCACCATTCCCGTCTCACTTTTAAGGTGGCGTCATCCCAGTAACAGCTATTTTTTTGCCGTGATTTGGACTAGGGTTGCGCTGAAAATTTTGGGCATTGAAATTAAAATTATCAATGAAGACAGGCTCAAATCAAATCAACCTTGCGTTTACTTAGCTAACCATCAAAGTAATATGGACATCATTGTGCAGGCATATAGCTATCGGCCCAACACCGTTATCATTGGCAAAAGAGAATTAATCTATATTCCGCTATTTGGCCTCCTTTTCTATTTAACCGGAAATATCCTACTCAATAGAAAAAATCGCCAAACTGCCGTAGCAAGTTTTGATGAGGTAGAGGACTACATAAAAAATAAAAAGATTTCTGTCTTTATATTCCCAGAAGGAACTAGGAATCATGGCGCAAAAAAGATGTTGCCGCTTAAGCGCGGCGCTTTTTATATGGCTATCCGCGCACAAGTTCCATTGGTACCCATAGTCGCCTCCCCAATCTATGATGTTGTAAATACAAAGAAGAAATTTATTCGAAAAGGGGTAATTTTTCTCAATGTCCTTGATCCCATATCCACCATAGGGAAATCAGACTCCGATGTTGATACTATTTTAAATTTTGCCCAGGAGAAAATGCAAAAGGCTTACGACGAATCTAAAACTCAAGTGACTACTTGATAAACTGCACAACCACCAGTGGTTTTGTTCCAAAAGCTTTTTTGAAAACTCGCCTGACTGACGCCCCTACAAATTGTTCGTGGGTTAATTCTCTTTCATTTTGCGGAGACCATTCTTCAAAAGCTTTCTGAGCTTGGCGTAATAATTCCAGCCTTAAAGTTTCAAGTTTCTCTTTCTTTCCTAAAAATCCAATGACCTGTACCTCCACATCTTTCGCCAGTTCTTTTCCGTTTCTTGCCAGCAGGCATATCACTGACACCACACCGGCCTTGGCAGCTGCTCTCCGGTCTCTCACAGGAGCATCATCAAATAGGCCCGTGTTATCTTGGAAAAACCATTTTCGTCCGCTGGGTACGATTTCCGTATCTAAAACTCTTGCAGAATCGCCATCAAATTCCCAAACTTGTCCATTTTCCATGACAAAACTTTGTTTTGAAACGTACCCGGAATTAGTCGCCGTTTTTGAGTGAAGAGACATTTGTCGATACTCTCCGTGAATGGGAATAAAATACTGCGGACGTAAATATTTTAGAAGCTCTACTTGTTCTTCTTGATAAGCATGCCCACTCACATGAACAGATTTCATGTCTTCATAGTGAACATCCACTCCGAGTTTGCACAACTGATTGATCACAAGGCCGATGGCCCGCTCGTTCCCAGGAATATTTCTGGAACTGAGCACCACACTGTCCCCTGGTCCTACTTTTATCCACCGGTTCTCGTTTTTTGCTAATCGGAAAAGGCTTGATCTAGCCTCCCCTTGACTGCCGGTACTGAGAACGAGAATTTTTTTTCTGGGAAACTTTTCAATTTCCTCCAGAGGTTGAATAAGCTCTCCCATCTGCGGAAGATGATTTTGCTCGAGAGCGATGTTTACATACCTCTCCATACTTCTTCCCGAGAGAAATACGCTACGTCCACATCTCTGCGCAATGTCCATAAGCTGATGAACCCTGTGGATATTACTGGCAAAAAGTGCAATGACAACCGCTCCCGGGCTCCCCTTAACCAATTTTTCTAGTTCGCCGGTGATTGATTTCTCACTCTTAGAATGTCCACACCGTTCACTATTTGTGCTGTCAGAAAGAACAAGTAAGGGTTGGGTATCTCTAAGCTCTTTAAACCTTTTTTTATTTGTGGGTGGGCCAGAATATGGAGTTTCATCAAATTTAAAATCTCCGCTATGCACAACCATGCCGTGGGGAGTTTGAATTGCTAGGGCAAAACTTTCCAAAGTAGAATGCGTCACATGAATAAATTCCACTGAGAAACATCCCAGTTGATGAACGTCCCCTGCTTTTACAATAAACGTAAGAAGCTGGTCCCCCATTCCGTGCTCTTTGCATTTTTCTTCAATAAGACGACATGCAAAATTACTTGCATATACTATTGGAATTTTAATTTCTTTAAGTAGAAAGGCGATGGCCCCAATATGATCTTCATGTCCATGGGTGATCACAAGGCCTTTGATTTTTTTCTTGTTCTTAACCAAATACTCAAAATTAGGAATGACTAAATCAAGTCCTAGCCAAGTGAGATCAGGAAACAAGACTCCGCAATCTATAATTAAAATATCATCGCCGCATTCCAAGACCATGATATTAAGTCCTATTTCACCCAAGCCGCCCAAGGGAATAACTCGCAGTGGATTATCAATCTTAGAATGTGGCAATGAATCCCACTCCCACGCTGCCCGCCTTGTACGTTACTGGCCGATCTGGATTGATTGGTGTGGCTGACGTATCGTACGCATCACTTGCCAGTAAATCCACTTTTACGTCCGCTGTGACTTTAAAACCGGGTTTCAGAGAATACTTTACAGATAGTCCACCACTGACTCTTTGATCATTACGCGGGAGCGGTGTGGAATAATTTTTATACTCGTAGGACACCTGAGCTAACACGAGAAGCTGGTCTCCCATTACTCGGGCTAAACCAATATATATTTCCTGATTCAGAAAATAATTTGTAGAATAGGCATCCTCTACAACATAATTATATCCCGCTATTAACTGATCTCGCCTTGTCACCTGCTCAATAAAATGCAGGTAAAATACTGGGGACAAAAAAGAATCATCGGTGGGATAAAGTCTAGTTAGAAATCCTGTTGCCGCGTCTACAGATGTTTTATCCGTGAGACGTCCATTGATTCCTAATTCGCCCATGTAGTACTGGCTTCTTGTTTTTATACTTGTGTAGCCTTTGGCAGCCACATACTGATTAATCAAATTTGTATCCAGGGTTGGAGATGTGTACTCTGTGAAGCCCGTACGCCCCCGTAAAAACCAAAAAGTTTCTGGTAAAAATTTGACGTCATACTCGCCAGTAGCATCAACGTTATAATGATTTAAATAATTAGGATTAAATTTGTAACCAGGGACAGTGATATTTTCTACTTTGTACTGTCCGTTCAATTTAACTTGGTTTCCTCTGTCAGTTTTAAAGTTCCAACCAGCATCACCAACTGTAGCTACATGAGTAATTCGTCCGTAATTTGTGGTGAATGCGGGATCGCTGAACCCAGCTTGGGAAATATTCAAAAATAAACTATTTAATCCACCCTCGTTCAAAAGTGATTTGCCGGTAACCGCGTAATCAAAATGGTCTTGTACAGTTTGTGAAGAAAATTTTTCATAGGCTGCCTCTGCGTCCCCTTCAAAATAAAGATACTTTGGTTTTGTGTGCGCAACTACACTTGGGGTAACTAAAAACGACGTATCACTGAGGGGGCTATCAAAATTATAAAACA
>JBBQPV010000263.1:0-4114 GCA_038216925.1 Bdellovibrionia bacterium | reverse complement strand
TGTCTACTTATTAGACACCTGCTGATCAATTTTAACCACCGGGCAGGGTTCCAAGTAATAGTTTTCAGATCTCAAGACCCTCTCCCCAACTTCTCCTGCGGTCTCCACAATATCTACTTTGTAAGCAAGGGGGATAACCTTTGTTACAACTTCAGTCGTCCCCGTACAGGTGGCAGGCCCGGAACCTTCACCGGCCGGGTATGACCACCGACTACACTCTTCTACAAAGTAAGTTCTCTTCACGGATAAAACCCGAGTCTCAGTTTGTGCGCAGGCAAATTCTTCTTTAACATACTCGCTTCCCCTCGCAGATTTTCCCAACTCTGCAGTACGGCAAATTTCAGCTTCACCCATCCTACAGATTTGCCAACCGGATACTTTGTATTCAGTGCAAACAGTTACAGGTTTTTTTGTTTTAATAGTTTCGCCATCAGTGCAGAGTTCACTTACGGCAATAGCTTGAGGGAAATTTATTGTTGGATATTTAGGAATTCCTTTTGCGAATGAATTTGGCGCGAGACCTAAGACAACCCCGAGTATCAATAATATTTGTTTCATTTAATAACTCCCCGTATCGAGCCCATCCCGAGGAGCCAAGCTAAGCTGCTTTGGTATTATGTGTCAACTAATCCGCCGTGCAATTTTTACCTGTTGCCAGTGCTTGACCGGTAAATTTAATGTTTAATTTCTTCAGGAGCAACTAGACAGATTTTAGGGTCACATTCCAAGCCCTGGACGTTACTGACAAACGCGCCAATGTCACCACCCTTATTTCCCATTCCATTTGTCATCAAGGGAATGGTTTTTCTCACGGTGACATCAGTTGAGTCAGTCAACGCCACATCATCCCCGTGGACGGTAAAGGGTAAAAATAAAATAAAAGATAAAATAATAGTTTTCATCAGAACGTAAGCGTAACACCAGAAGGCTGAATCAAATCAAGTAAATTATAAAATGTTGTAGCCACCTGAGTGGCAACGTTTGCGCCTCCGGAACCTGGAGTTACTTTTTGAATATCACCTTTAGCATTATAAGAAATGAAAATGCTTCCCAAGCCTTCTCTCTCAATCATAGAAGGTTTTCCGAATTTCTCCTCATACTTAATGGCAACTTTTCTCTTTGCCTGATCCTCAATGGTTTGGATTCTCCCATGAGCATCATAGGCAAGAGTAATTTTTTGGCCATCGGAATTCACAGCGCGACTTAAATTCCCTTTAGCGTCATAAAAAAATTCGCTAGATTTTCCAGCCCGCTCAACTTTACTTACTTTCTTAAAATTATTTTCATAATGTAGAACGGTGACAATCCCGTCTGGAGAAGTTTTCTTTCTCAATAATCCGTTTTCATAATAATCAAATTTTGTGATCTTTCCATTTTTAGTGATGGCTAGTGGACGCCCGATGTCACTGTACAAAACATCAGTGGTTAAATCATTCTCTTGGGTGCGGCTCTTTTTCAGAAATTTGCCAGTTTTATCAGACTTCATTTCATACCAAAATTCATAACGAGCTTTTAAAACCACTTTGGCAGAACATTTTTTCTGAACAGTTGCCCAATAGTGATTGTTGGGATCTTCAGATGACAGAACGTATTCATAGTCTTCTTTGCAACCGTCCGTATCTCTAAATGAGGTCACCCAATCTTTATTTTTATTATATGTCATCGCTTTAAACGTTTTATCGGGAAATGTGATTTTGGTCATGTTGTGAAGATCGTCGTACTCGTATGTATACACGTTTCCAGAAGCAGCTTTTGCGAAAATTAAATCATTCAAACCCTTATACTTATATTCAGCCTTAATATTTCCGGGGCCGGTGATGGTTTTGACTTTATTGTTTTCATAGTAATAAAAACTTAATTTGCGACCACTGCCGTCCGTAATGTCTTTTAATTGTTTTCCTTCATAGTTAAACGCAATGAAGTTCCCGTTGCGGTCAAAATATTTTTCCAATTTACCATTGAGCTTAAATTTTTGAGTTCCGCCCTCTGGAATAACGCGCACATAATTTGTTCCTTGTTTTTCTATAAAGTCTGTTTCTTTTCCGTTGGCAAAATATTTTGTCTTATCTGCTATTGACCGTGAGATTCCATACTTTGAAGCATATTCTGCGCGGATAGAACTATCCGTCCTTAATTTTTTTTCTAGCTCACCGTAGTTCACTGCGGCACCGGATGGATTATCTGACTTCGCCTTTTCTAAAATCTGTTTAATAGTTTTGTCTACTTCTTTTTCAGAGAAATTCTGCGTAGTGTATGTTATTTCCGCACCCGCACCGCACTCCACTAGTTTCAGGTTACCTTCGGCGGTGACTTCCAGAGATGTTTCAAAATCAGAACACCAACCAAATCCAAACATGCCGTTGTAAAGTGTCCTACTATTATAACCTCTTTGAACTTTAAGGTCATACCCGGAGCCTTGCACCGCTAAATCAACCCAGGCATCGGCAAAGTTTGCATTTTTTAGGTCTACAAGGGCGTTGGATTGAATCCCGAAGAAAATGGAAATGCAGAAAAAAAGCATAGTTTTTTTAGTGAACATCGGTCTTTTACCTCTATTTTGTTACAAGAGTGCTCAGACCTTTATTTTAACGATTTTTCTTATCATCAAGCCACCAATAATTTGCAAGAAAAGCATGGTGGCCATCATCACCCAGCCCAAAGGCCGATTGAATAATGGGGCAATGTAGGCGGGATCCATTACATAAAACATGGCCAGCAGGACGAAAGGCATGGCGGTGATTATTGTACCCTGCATCACACCCTGAGCTGTGACCGCTGAAATCTTCTTTTCAATCTTAATTCTTTCCCGAATTGTCTTCACAATGGTGTCAAAAGTTTCAGCCACGTTGCCACCGGTATCTTTTAATATATTGACTGCCGTTACAAACATTTGGACATCGGGGTATGGGATTCTCTTAGCAAGTTCATTAAAAACTTCCTCAAGACTTACACCAAGAGTGGTTTGAGAAAGCATTAATTCGAATTCTTGGCTGATGGGATTGGGCATATTATCCACAACAATTTTCAGTGATTGAGGAATACTCAGGCCAGACTTAATCCCGTTAGACATGAGCGTCAGTCCGTCTACCATTTGATCCACAAACTGCACACATCTACGCTCTTGGTAAATATCAACTAGGCGCTTGGGAATACGCCAGCCGAGAACAGTCACAGCTCCGCCGAATATCACACCTAATAATATATTGGGCCAGACTGCAAAGAATACGAGAGCGCCCACACCAAAACTTGCCATGAGCATGGCACCGGTGACTTTCTTGGTTTCCACATCCACAAACATCATGTCCAGTTTTTTTACTACGTATTCTCTGTTACCGAGGCTCTGATCCCGCAACCACTGCAGAATCCTTTCGGCATGGAGATACACAATGACAAAGAGACTAAGGCCAACTCCTGGAATCACAACCCATTCAGAACCAAAGAGAGACATCATCGTCCGTCACTCCCTGTTTTTTTAATCACAGGTTGCACTGGCGGGGTTGAGCTAAAAAGTGTCCGAGGGACTTTGACTCCTTTTCTTTCAAATTCTTCTATGAAAGTAGGAATGAATCCGCTGGACTGAAATTGCCCGATGATTTTTCTATTTTTATCAAAACCCTCTTCTTTAAATCTATAAATTTCTTGAAGGGTCACAATGTCACCTTGCATCCCAATAACTTCAGTAACACTTGTGACTTTTCTGCTGCCGTCACTCTGTCTTGAAATCTGAATGATGAGATCCACTGCTCCCGCAATTTGCTCTCTGATTGCTTTTGCGGGCAAATCCATTCCAGCCATAAGACACAATGTTTCAAGGCGCGCGACGGCTTCACGGGGACTGTTACTATGCACAGTTGTTAAGCTGCCATCATGACCGGTGTTCATAGCTGATAGCATATCGAGAGCTTCCCCACCGCGACACTCTCCAACAACAATTCTATCTGGCCGCATACGTAAAGTATTTCTCACCAAATCTCTGATGGTGATTGCACCCTCGCCCTCCATGTTTGAAGGCCTGGTTTCTAAACGGAGAACGTGCTCTTGTTTCAGTTGTAATTCTGCCGCGTCTTCAACTGTGATAATGCGTTCTGTTGCCGGAATAAATCCCGAGAGAACG
>JBBQPV010000262.1:0-4122 GCA_038216925.1 Bdellovibrionia bacterium | reverse complement strand
GTGAAACTCATTTTCGCCACAAACCAGAAACCCACTACGAAAAGCCATTGCCCACCGTACATACCGCATCTTCAAGACGAGTTCCGTCTCGGGCTGGCGCGCTTTGGACCAAACTTAGAAATAACTTGAAAGTAGACGCGTCTGGCGCTGCAGTATTCGGATTAACGGGCCTTGTGGTCTCTAGGGTTCATCAGCGAGCACGCATTTAGCCTAGATTTGGCCAGGAGGTTGTAGTGGATATTTTCGCTCTGCTTAAACAGGACCACGGTGAGGTCAGGGGTCTCATTAAAAAACTCCAGGCTCTGGATGATCTGGACATATCTCAGAAAGAGCAAGTATTTCATAAAATTAATAAAGAACTCACTGCTCATTCTAGGGCAGAAGAGCATGCATTGTATTCCCGCCTGGAGGAACATGAGTCCACACGCGGAATTTCTTTAGAGGCTGAAGAGGAGCATGAATTGGTCGATCATCTCCTGGCGAAACTCCATGGCCTGCCAGTCACGGACTATCGGTGGAACTCAGTCGTGAACGTTTTAAAAGAAAGTCTGAATCATCATATTGAAGGAGAAGAGGGCGAGATGTTTTCCAAAGCTAAACGAGTACTGACCAGGGAGGACCTCCTGTCTGCTGCCGAGGAATTTAAGGGTGAGAAAGCAGAGCTTCTTCGAAAACTCGAAAGCCCAAGTCAACTCATCTACTCGTCCCAACCAGATATTATTTCAACTCACTAAAAACCAGGGCATTTACTTTTTCTTATTTTTTTTGACATCGGCCAATTTAACTGAATGTTCAACATCCGGACTGATGGGCTTTACAAAAATATTCGTGAGAATGCTGGAAGCCACGGCCCACCCGTCAACATCAGGTTTGGAAAGTTTTCCGGAAAACGGTATTCGCGCCGCTTGCTGCCCTTCGTGATGATTTTTTAAAATTCCACCCGCCGCGCCCACAATTTGTTCCCAAAAAGCATGACCTAATCCTTTTTTGACATCTTTTTTAAAATCAGCAACTTCCAAATCCTTGATGATCGGTTTTACGTAGCCCTTGATTTGATCTTCGGCCGTAGCCACTTCGGAATATAAATTAAATTTTCCCTTTTTGACGTCAAAGCTTCCATACGCTGTAAAAAAATCATTGAGATCGCGTAAATCCAAACTTTGAAGCTTAACAGTAGTTTTAAATTCCGGAGGAGAAACGAGGGGATTTATGAGCAACAGGACATCTAGGTCTCCGCTTTTCATCGCTCTAGCTTTCAGAGTAGCAGTACCAAACAAATCTTTCGAGAGTTTATGACTATTGGTAAAATTATTTCCATCTATGGAGACATGATCGAGGTAAACGTTAACTTTTGGGGAGGATGTAATATCACGGTAATGAAAGCTGCTGTCGCGCACCGTCAGTTTACTGATATCGAGAGGAATTAATTTTTTAAGGACATCCCGCCAGCTGTGAACCTCTTCTTTTTGTTTCTCCTTAGTGTTAGCCCCTATGACAATTTTTTTGTCGGGCTTCCCATCGGACTTTTCGGTCGCCGGCGCCCTTGGATTTTTGGGCTCAGCCACAATATTTATGGCGCCATCGTCAATTTCGACTTTGGCCAAAATGGCCTTGTGAAAAAGCTCCTTCCAATTTAAACCCACCTGAATTTCGCGAGCAGAAATAAAAGGATATTGTTTCTGACCACGAACTCGCTCAATTTTTAACCCGATTGCCGAATAGGCTCCCCGCCAAAGGTGCAGCTTAACTTCTTCAATTTGGCCTCGGTAAAGTGGATCTCGATTAAGTTGAGCTTCTGCAAAATTTTTCGCGAGGGTCGGAAGGTAGAGTCGAAAACCCACGAGTAATATCAGAACGGCGAAGATAATTATTTTTTTGCGCGTAAAAAATCTTTTCATTTTCCCTCTTCAAATTTCTATGCAAAGAAGTGACCATCGTCAGGGTGGTCTAGGAGATGGCTATATTAACCCACCCGAGTCAACGTGACTCAATTGTCCCAAATAGCCGGTTCCAAAATAGGACTTGCCGCCTCGTCACTCTTCCCAAGGTATTGCGGTGTTAACGCGCATCGATGCGCAATGACATCTACGTGGCACCACCCTTGCAATTCTGAAGTATGGGAACGCGAACACTAAAGAAAAGAAAATTTGACGTACCAAAAACGGAGGTTTGGCGTATGGAACAAGCCCTTATTTGTTTACCATTTTTACTATTAATCTTTTTACCGTATAGATGGAATTTAGAATGAAAGATGTCATCAATGAGGGCAAGAAAAGAGGCAAACAAATGACTTACGATCTAACTTTCAAAGGAATGCATAGTAATGAAGCGTTGGAAGAAAACCTTGCGCACCAGATTGATGATCTTCTGGAAAAGGCTCCATCAGACTCCTCAGCTTATTCTTTTATATCAAAAGTTAAAAAGGTATATTGCGGAATTCTAGATATTTTTTCAAGTCAGGGTCATTTCGTGGCGAAGGCCGTAGGTCGGGACATTAACGAACTGACAAAATCGCTTTTTCAACAGCTTTATAAGCAGCTCAAGGTTTGGCGCATAGACAGAAACAGTGAAGATATGAGGCTTCCCCCGGGTGAATTTTAAAACCGCGATTACCATTTTCAAGGAGACATGAAATGTTTCAGAATTTTGAATTTAAAAATTTTAAAGCCAGTGGAGAAGTTAAAATCTACGGGAATATCATGCTCTGCCAAACAGCCGATTACGTTCCCGACCGATTCTCGTCACTGGCCAAGATGACTATAAAAAATGGAGAGTACGTCTGTCACTTGGAAATTTTCTCTAACTCAGGTCTGTTTATAGAGGAAGTGGCCGCGGCCGACCCTAAAGAAGCCATTGACCTGGTAGATAAGAAAATGCGGGAACACGTCCTTAACTGGCGAACAAAACATTTCATATTTTCTTCACCCACATTCTGGCAATTTAAGAAAATTAAATCACCGCACCCACATTCAAGGAGCGCTTCATAAGGATGGAAACTCTAGCAAACGAACAAGATGTTCCTGTAGCACAGGCAAACCAAGCGGAAATGCAGAAGTATAACGTCTATGCACGCGTCTTTAGATTTGTATTAGCCGGTGCCGTCACTAGTGAGATTGGTGGTCTTTTGATGGCGTCGTTTATGATGTTAGTTTTTATCTTGTTTAAAAATCAGAATGGGCTCTATTTTTTTCAAGTCATCGGATCCATAGTTTTTGGACAGGAAGCCCTGGTCGGCTCTCATATTGGAGCAGTGGTGCTTGGAGTATTGCTGCATTTCGGTCCCCTGTGCCTAACATGGGGTATATTTTATGGAATCATCGCCGCTCGCTTTAAAGTCATTTCGTTCCCCTCCTGCTTGGCCATGGGGATTTTATTTGGAATCCTAAGCATGATTATTGACTCCTATTTCGTAGCGCCACCGGTTTTACACAGCTTGTACGGAAGCGATATATGGAATCAAAACATCACAAAATTTTCTGATTGGGTCGCCCACATCATTTTTGGTGCAAGCTTTGGCTTTTTTCCCTGGACCTTGCATTTCATGCTCGATGAGCGTCACATCCACAAAAAAGCTACCTACCCTTAACGAAAACTTAATCCGCAATTCAAAGAAAACCAGACCTTGGTCTGATTTGTAAATAGCTGGTCTTAAGGTATGCTTATCTTGCGTCCCAAGAAAATTTTATTTAAGGAGAAAGCAATGTTGAGCTTTGCAAGACCGAGCTGTACACGATTCGCCCTCGTATCTACCCTCCTCATCGCGGCCACTTCATTCGCCGGCCCCCGAGCTCCCGCCCAGACTTCATGTGGAAAAATATCGGTGACCTCGGATCGAAATGACGAAAATGATACGAGCTCCTACGTTAGGCAAATGACCAAACTTCCCGCTGGCGCCAGTGACCCACAACTTTGGTATTTTATTTTTCCGGGACATGTTGGAACAGATGATATCAAAAATCCCGATGTAAAGGTCATTGAGAACGAGCCTTACAAAATCAGCATCGACAAATGGCAGACATATAAAAAGAAAGACAGCGCACGCTACTATTTCCTGCGAAATTTCTACTTTTCCAATACTAGATCAAAATCTGAAGCGGGATTTCGGCACGCCAGCTGTTTCAC
>JBBQPV010000261.1:0-4128 GCA_038216925.1 Bdellovibrionia bacterium | reverse complement strand
AAGAAATCTTCGATGTATTTTCGGCTTTTCCACATTTTTTCTGCGGATGATTTATTTAGGGTCACCTTAACGTTTTGATGGGCCACCGCCCAAACGTTATCGATATTGAGATTTTCCCCGTTGATCTCTAATTGTGTCATGTTCTTTATATGTATGGGGCTTTTAGTGGTTTGTCAAAACAGTACATCCCACAGCCCCTGCATTTCCTACCGTATCTAATAGCTCCTGACATAGAAAATTCACATCTTACAGAACATAAAACCATCAGAGCCAATTAAGCCTACAGCCCCGCAAAAAAACAGGGCACCGCCCTTGCTAAACAATAGTCGTAACCGGGGGGTTCACATGTCAAAATATGGGGTAATTTTCTTTCTTCTCTTTTCACTTAGTAAATCGTGGGCCATTCAAGTTAACTGCGGAAAATCAGCGCAGTGCAGTCCATCGGTGGCCGCCATTGAAATTGAACTTCCACCGGACGAAGCTCAAAGACTGGGGCAACCCAATGACTACTGCACGGGATTTCTCATCGCCAAAGATAAAATTATGACCAATAGCCACTGCATATGGGGCAGAGTTGGTAAACCCTCACAAATGCGTCATGGAAAATCATGCATTAGTGCCAGCATTCATTTTCCAGAAGTCACTGTGGAAAATAAAACCTATAACGCTGAGTCAACGGGATGTTTCTCCATAGAAACGATTCTCGACTATGACCCCCGAGTGAGTCTTGATTGGCCGGACTTTACGATTCTTATTATTAATCCGGTCCAGAGACCCTTTTTTAATGTTTCAAAAAATGGAATCACAAACGGTGAAATTAATAAAAGCATTGTCTATGACTTTGACCTGTCTGGAAAAGAAGTTGTTGCAACTCAAAGGACAAATTCAAATTGCCAAGCTTATCAAAAAAATGATTTTAAAAATTTCAATTCTTCTTTTGCCCCAATGGTGTTTTATATAAATTGTCCCATAGTCGGTGGCAATTCTGGTGGCGTGCTTTTAAATGGCAAAAATGAAGCGGTAGCCATAACTATCAGCACACAGTCCATATCGGGAAAAAAATCTTATGATGGGAGCTTTTTCCCACAAGCGTCTACGGCTTCTAACTTAAGCTGTATTGACACTCTTACAGATTCAGAAAGTCGCGCAGAAGTAAAAAAACTTTGTGATCTTAACGCCTTCACTGACCAGCAATGGGCTTTTAATGAAAGTATAATTAAAAGATTTCTCACTGAAAGGGACTCTCGCCTAAACGTAACAGACAAATCCACTAAGGTGATTAATCAGTACAAAAAAACAGGACAGCTAGTTTATAGGGAAGATACAAACTTTAGAAACTCTAACGGAATGTATAAAACTGATTTTTTCCCCCGAATTGGATGTTTCTATAAATCTGCGGCCACAGAGCGTCCTTACGGCGAATTAAATTTGCCAATCTTCAGGGGGGAGGCCGCGTACGGTTCAGATTTCAAGTTTCATTTCTTAAAAGCAGAGATCGTTCCTATGGTGGTGAATTACATTATTGACACTCCTGTTAGCGCATTTACAACTAGCCAGGAAGTTCTCGTAAAAATGTATATTACCATGAATGGTGTTGCACTTAACGAAGCTCAGGTTAAAATACCTTTTTGTGAATGATAGCGCTAAGGCTTGAGATTTTTAATGGCGGCGGCGTAATCTTTTGAACGAAAAATAAAGTTACCCGCAACAAAAGCATTTGCGCCGGCTTCCCTGCAAACAGCCGCTGTTTCAGCGTTAATGCCGCCATCAACTTCTATCCAAAGTTTGGGATTGTTTTTTTCTGCCCAAGCTTTTATTTTCCGAACTTTTTCAACTTGCTCCGTCATGAAGGGTTGCCCGCCCCACCCGGGAGATACGGTCATGATTAAAACTAAGTCGCAAAGTTCTAGGTATTTTTCTATGGCGTTTATATTTGTTTCTGGCCTCAGCGTGAGTCCTGGTTTTGCCCCCCAAGACTTTATCTGCCGTAGTAACTCCCCAGGGTTTTTAGTTGCTTCTACGTGGATAGTTAAATAATTAGCTCCAGCTTTGATGTATCTCTCCGCACTCTTCTCCGGATTTTCAATCATGAGGTGAACGTCAAACGGAAGTTTTGTGCATTTCCTAATAGATGAAATGAGGGGTGGACCTAATGTGAGGTTATCTACAAAATGACCATCCATCACATCTACATGGATCCAGTCTGCACCCGCTTTTTCTACTGCTGTGATTTCTTCTGCAAGCCGGGAAAAATCTGAAGACAGGAGGCTAGGTGCAATGACTATTTTACGTTCCAAGCTTGTCACCTTTTTTAAAAGGCTGACCCTTTATGTATTCAGCTACCGGCATGCGAGAGCGGCTTTCCGCCTGCACAACGGAAATTTGTAGCGCTGTATTTTCACCACATTGAACCCAAAAGTTTATCTTATCAAGACCAACCAAGTCTCCCGGCGCTCCGCCGTTGTATTCTATGTAATTTGCTCGAAGTATTTTTAACACTTTACCCTCTCGAGTGGTCCAAGTTCCTGGCCACGGAGTAAGGGCCCTAATTTTTGCGCAGATCAAATTCCCATGCTGGTTCCAATCGATTTTTCCCTGCTCTTTTTTAATCTTCGGCGCCACAGTCACTAAAGTTTCATCTTGAGGGGTGAGTTTTAATTTTCCCGCCACATAATCTTGCAGATGCCGACGGACAAGCTCTCCCCCTCTCCGACTGAGTTCAGAGTAAAGTTTGGGCGCATCCCAAGTGTCATCAATTACGAGTTGCGTGTTTCCAATAATGTCACCGGAATCAAGTTTTTGTGCAATTTTTTGTAATGTTACACCAGTCACAGAATCTTGGCTGAGTAGCGCCCACGGAATAGGAGCGGCACCCCGCCACCTTGGAAGTAAACTTGCGTGGACATTCACAGCCCCCGTTCTGAAAGATTTTAAAACTTGTGCATTTAGAATTTGCCCGTAAGCCACAACCACGGCCACATCCGCACCAAGGGATTCTAACCAATGGACGTTTTCTGGGGAATTTACATTCTCTGGAGACGCAACGATGAACTTTTTTGCAATTTTCCCTAGCGTGAGGAGGTAATTTTCAGCAAGTTCTTTTACACTTGATCTTTGGACTTCTAAATCTCGCCCCGCTGGCCGATCGGGCTGGGTGACAACGCCGACAATTTCAAAAACATCTTGATTATCAATGAGCATGTTAAGCGTTGGGCAGGCAAATTCTGGCGTGCCAAAAAATACGACTTTTGTTCTTTGCTCAATGGGTATGCGCGGACTCATACGTTACAGGATATGTTCTTTTTGGTTTTCTGGCGAGGGATAACCATTCTTTTTGATTTTGGTTTTTATGAGGCCCCGCTTCACAGGACTTAATCTATCAATAAATAATTTTCCCTCTAAGTGATCAATCTCATGTTGAATGCAGATCGCAAGCAAGCCATCAGTCTGGATTATTATTTTTTCCCCTCTTATGTTCAAACCAGTGGCTTCAATAAGTTTTGCCCGCTGCACTGTTTCATAAAATCCAGGAACTGAAAGACATCCTTCTTCAAAACTTGTTTTTCCTTCCTTTTTTATGACTTCAGGATTGAATAAAACCAGGGGCATAGGAATAGCTTTTTCCAATTCAGTCATGGTGGATGGGTCCACTTGGCCGGAATCGTCCCGAAGTCTCACATCTATTACTATAAGTCTAATAGACTGCCCAACTTGGGGTGCAGCCAGACCCACACCTGGAGCAGCGTACATGGTTTCAAGCATCTCACTAGCCAAACGTCCTAATTCTGGAGTCACTTTAGAAACGGGCTTCGCGATTTTTTTTAGAATCTCGTCAGGATATTTATAAATTTTAAGTAGCGACACTGGACTAACTCCTTAAAGATCAAAATACCACAAACAGTTCTAAAGGAGCAACTCTTCTACTTTTTAAGTTTCAGCAAGAAATAGACGGCAACCCCCAACATCAAACCGTTGGGAAGCCAAGCCGCCATGGGTCCCGAGATTGTGCCTCTCACGCCCAAGCTATTAAAAACTGAAACCAAGAGCCAATAGATAAAAACCAGTCCAAAACAAATTCCTACGTTTAGTGCAAACCCGCCGCTTCTTTCTTTACTGACGCTGAATGGG
>JBBQPV010000260.1:0-4129 GCA_038216925.1 Bdellovibrionia bacterium | reverse complement strand
TTGTTGTGTTTTTTTACTGTCGATTTTACTTTTACTCACGGGGGAGTTCTCCTTTTGTTTTAATGGTTTAGCTTAGTTATTAAACCATTCTGGAGTACTCCCTTTTTAATTTCTACCACTTTCGGGACGCGGCCCGTCTATGCCAGAGTTTTCAGAGTATAAAAATATTCCTCTTATCATTTTGTCTGCCATGGGTGTTGATCACATCCGTGCACAAAACTTGACGAAAGATATGAAAATCGAAGTGTTAAAAAAACCAATTGATATTGAGAGTTTTCTGGTAGCAGTTAAGAAGTACTGTATTAACTAAAATATTTTTATTATTTGGCGGATGATGAGGATTTCTTCTTGCTTTAGATAGCTCTCTAATTCATGTTTTAACTTCCTAACAAATTTATCTCCTGATTGACCTCGATCGCTCAGTATCTCCCATATTCCTATGTTGTCTCTGTACACGGTTTTATTAATTTTCCATAACCCCTTATTTGAATATGTGGTTTCAGTTATTCCGCCAAAAAAGGAGAGCACTTTCTTTTTTAATGCCTGTACGGTTTTTTTTGTGTAAGGCTTGCCCAGAGTATTAACTGACGGTACAAAAATACGGTATTCTATGAGATTGGTCAGTTTTCTGTTCATGATTTTTTATAATTCTTTAAGGGTTAAAAATAAATGGTAAAAAATCGAAAATATTACATCGGGACAGCGGGATGGAATGTGCCAAGGCATTTTGTTCAACAATTTCCCTCGGATGGAACTCACCTTGAAAGGTATTCAAAAAATTTTAATGCTGTGGAGATTAACTCCTCTTTTTATAAAAACCATAAAGCTGATACATATAAAAAGTGGACGGACTCGGTGCCCGAAGATTTTAAATTTTCCGTAAAATTATTAAAGATTTTTACCCACCAGGATAAATTGAAAATAAAAGATAAGGCGGCATTGAAATCGTTACTAAAAGATCTCAAATCTTTAGGTTCTAAATGGGGCATGCTGTTGGTGCAACTGCCACCCAGCTTAAATGCAGACAAAAAAATCAGTGAGAATTTCTTTAAACTTCTAAGAACATACTATGACGGGCCCGTCTCCCTAGAGCCCAGGCATGTGAGCTGGACTGAACCTGAAATCTTAGAGGTCTTTACCGAATATAAAATTTCAAAAGTATTTGCTGATCCTGAGAAGTGCCCCTCTGCGACTGATTGTATGAAGGGACACAGCGCATACTTCAGACTACACGGCAGCCCAGTAATATATAAAAGCTCCTACTCCACACGCTTCTTGGAAGGTATTGCTCTAGATATGAAAGACAATCTTAAAAATGGATTAGATTCATGGTGCATATTTGATAATACTGCTTATGGACACGGCACCTCCAACGGCATGGAGTTACAGAAAATATTAACGCGGTTGACATAGTAATCGCCACCGTAAAATTAATGAACACTATTGTCCAAATATAATGGCTCAAGTAAAAACTGAGTGACTAGTGGGATATTCTCCTTGATTCCAGTCATTCATTGAAATCCTAATTTCTAAATTTTTGCAAAATTACTAAACAATAAAACCGTACTAGTAGGAATTATACACTTCAATTCTAATTTAGTTTAGGAACAGCTGGCCCAAGCTTTGCGTTTAATCAGACTAGCGCGGAGGCAGAACTCCTCCATTTCCACATTAATTTGTCTAATGTCCCAACATGAACGACAAACAAAATGGAGGCCCCCCTAGTGTGAAAACTGGGGGGATTTTTAAATTTTTATTTAACGGGACAAGAATCAATAATGACGCCGTTTTCATCAAGAACGGCAATTGACTTTAATTTAGCTGAAGATTTATCTAGACCAGTGGTTTGAAATTCTAAATTTAAATTGGCTTTCTCTCTTTTGCCATTTTTTATCTGGGAAAAAAACACAGCTAGTTTAGAGGCAACGATATATGGGTGAGGCCCGCCATTAAATATCGGCAGAATTGTCGCACCTAGCTCCAGCAAACCATCTTGAACGGGAATGAATCGTTGGATGTCTTTACCCACATGCACATCGGCGTTGAGACTGGTAAATTCAGCCATAGGCAAAACGTATTTTAATGATTTGTCTTTTAACGGGAGTTCCAGAGTGAGAGTTTCAGCTCCTCCGCTTCCCTGGCGCTCAATATTTACCGAGCATGCTTTTCCACTAAGCTTTAAAACCGATGGAGCATCCTGAATAATTCCCGCTTGAACGTCTCCGGACATCACTGCCGGTACAATCAAGTAAATTAAACCTAATATGATCAGCGACTTTCGCATTATCTTTCCCCTATGAGTTTTAAGATGCTTTACTTTTAATATTGCAAAACAGGCGTGCCAAAATTGAGGTGGGTAAGGTGTACGTTGCAGGTAATGGCTATTGAGTTAGGGGCAGTGATAAACTTATCTTATGTATCGTTGATTTTTATACAATGCTTCAGGGTCGTTAAAACGCCTTAGTTTTTAGCTGTTTATGCCGATAATCTCATTAGGAGGGTAAGCAATGGGCAAGTTTTCAAAAGTACTCATTTTGACCCTTTTAATAATCCCTTTTCAGAATTGTGCGGATTCCTCTTTAAATTCATCCATGCCTTTATTTGGTTCTTCAATTTCAAGCTCCGGCCAATCCGCATTGCCACCTAATATTCTTCCCCAGCCGAATCTTTCATGCGATGAAGGACCCACGGGCGGTGCCTATCTTCCTAACGCGGGAGCAGCGGACCTCATCACCATCGACGCAACAAAAATAGTCAGAACAATTTGCCCAGAATTCTGGGGAATAAATCACAGCCCAGCTTATGATTCACTGTGGAATCTCCAATCCACCGCCGATGCCCTTTTGCCTTTAGGATTTAATGTTGGGCGATATTGGGGAGGTTCTGGGGGAGATTGGATCAATTGGTCTAATTTTCCCAATAATTTTGGCGTGGATTTTCCCACACCGCTGGCCGCGTGGAATACCATTTCAAAATCTGGAATAAAAAAATTAATCATACAATCTAACCCAACGGCAATTGGCGGTAATGATCCCAGCGGAGTCCCCATCACCGCAGCCGTAAAGTATTTTAAAAACAATAATATTCCAGTTTTCTCCATGGAAGTGGGAAATGAACAAGACAATACAAACGCACAAGATACTTTGCCTATGAACCAATATAGCGCAGCGTTTACGGCACAATGTTCTGCCGCGAGAGCAGTGGATCCCAATTTTTCTTGCATGGGCCCAGTGAGCACCAATGATTGGTTTTGGTGGCCTACCAATGGAGGAACAAATAGTCCCAATACTTTAGAAAATTTTTTAGCTCTTCAAGGGAACAAAAACGGTACTGGCTTAGTGGATAAGATCAGTCTTCACTGGTACCCGGGTTATGATTTAAACCGTGTGCAGGGTGAATTTTCTCAGGCGTGGCCTCTGATTTTGGGTGCAATCAAAAAATATGACACCAGAAATTTACCAGTCTATTTCACAGAATTTAGCGTCAGCAGTACTGATGGCAAAAACGCTTGGGTGGGTTCCGCAATACAGGTCGCCGACATGCTCCAAGCGTTTAAACTGTATGGTGTGGGCGGGGTAGATTACTTTACGATTCACAAAGTAAATCCACCCTATAACTGGGGGATTCTCCAAGCCTCCGATGAGGCAAGTCCCAATTCTCCCTCGGCAGTGTATTACTCTATGTATTTGATTAACAAAATGGGACCTCAGGTACTTAACGTTGTCCAAGGGCAAGATAGGGCAGTGATTAGTACGCACGCTTCATTAGCCGCCGATGGTTCTCTACAAGTGATGGTGCTAAACAAAAGTGCTGTAGCAAAGCCTCTCCGGATTGCATTTAACGGCTTTGACCCCCGTGGTTACTCCGTTTCCAATTACAGTTTAATTGGCGGAACAGAGTCTCAAACTAATGTTCAGTTTAATGGCGTCACTATGCCCAAGCCCACTTCACTCCCACCGCCTTCAGATACTTTAGCGGCTGGTTCTATTTTAAATCTAAATGTTGAAGCATTCTCTATCCGCCTCATAAACATCCACCGATAGAAAAACGTGCCCCTACTTTGGGCTGTCACCTTTATGGACATAAAGCGTAGATTTGTCAGCGGCAAGCTCACCGACTCAGTTGAAAT
>JBBQPV010000259.1:0-4142 GCA_038216925.1 Bdellovibrionia bacterium | reverse complement strand
ATAGCGATGACCCTTCTTTCAAAATCATCACCATTGAACCTGGCCCCTTTCACAAGACTGCTGAATATTTGGAAAAAGAAGGCCTGATTAAAGACGCAAAAAGATTTGTGCTCTTAACACGTATTATGCGAAAAACTTCTTCCGTAAGAGTTGGAGAGTATGAAGTCCGCATGAATATGTCCCCCGCAGCTCTTATTCACACCATATCTTCTGGAAAAAGTGTGCTGCATCCTGTGGTTATTCCAGAGGGTTTTAATATTGATCAAATTGCAGAAGAGCTTGCGTCTAAGAATCTTGTGAATGCAAAAGAGTTTGTAAAGCTTGCAAGAGATCCACACATGGCAAAACTTTTAGGAATTAATGAGGCTACGCTGGAAGGATACTTGTATCCGGACACTTATAGTTTTACACATTTTACCGGAGAGAGAATTATTTTAAAAACCATGGTTGAGCATTTTAGAGATGTATATAACCGTGAAATAAAATTTGGTGCGCAAAAACAAAATGTGGACATGCATGATGTTGTGACTCTGGCAAGTATCATAGAAAAAGAAACCGGCGCCCCCCAGGAGCGGCCCATTATTTCTAGTGTTTTCCACAATCGATTAAAGAAAAACATGCTGCTTCAAACAGATCCAACCGTGATCTATGGAAAGACCGGGGATAAAAGTAATATTTCTCGGCAAGATCTAAGGACTTGGACCCCCTACAACACATATATGAGAAAAGGCCTACCCATCGGTCCCATTTCTAATCCAGGCAAAGATGCTATGATAGCTGCTCTTGAGCCAGCCCAAACGGGATACTTTTATTTTGTGAGTAAAAATAACGGTACTCATTTTTTTAGTGCGACCTACGCAGAACATAACGGTGCGGTTAAGAAGTTCCAAGTGGATCCCAAGGCCCGTGAGGGTCATAGCTGGAGAGAGCTTTCAAAGAAAGCTAATTAATTTTGTCCTGATTGATCTAAGATCTGTCTTGCCATGCGGGCAACAACATCATTCCTTGAACCGGCGGCCGTATTTACTATTTCTAATGATTGTTGCTTAAGTGCGTAGTCCTGTGGGTTTGTCTGAAGAAATCTCTCCAAGGATTTTAGTGCCATGACTTGAGGGTATGCAAGGGTCACATCGTTGGCACCGGTGTGATCAGAGTCATCATCTCTGGGGATAGCATTACAATTTTCAAAATTATTGCAGATTGGTTCCTCGGTCACTTGCTTAATAAAAACTAAGTCATGGGAACTTGAAATAGTTCGCCCTAGTAAATAGACGATTGTCCCCCGTTCATTTAATTTTTCACGATTTTCATCAGAATATTTTTTTTGAAGGGCCGCTTTATCGTTGTCCGTGAGATTATTAAATTCTGAATCAAGCCTGGGATCATTATCATTTTTTGATGCGAGGATATCCTCAAGCATTTTAACTTTTTCCACTGAAGAAACTGGAACTGGTGCGGGACTGGGTGCTATCGGTACGGGCATAGGTGCTGGTACTTCCGGTTGTACACTTGCTGGAGCAGGTGGTTCAACGGTTGTTGCCGTTGCGCTACTCATAGAGACCTCCACCGATGCGGTCTTTGCTCTTTCGAGCATATAGACCGCAACGAGGAGACAAATAAAAATTGCAAAAAATCCAAATTTTCTAGTCATTCGCGCCGATTATTGAAATCGAACGCTATACAGGTCTTTTTTAATTGCAGCTACAGCCTGTGGATTAATGATGCGTTTGAACTGATCATCAGCGTAAATTCCAGCGTCGGTCTTTACTTTGTCTGTGCAGTTAGCGCAAAACTTTGAAACGTTTTTCAACATAATCAAAGAAGATCCATAGGAGCCAAAAGGCGTAATGTCGCATGCAGGTTTTCCAGCCAATACTGCTCCGGTCCAGATGCTCTTGATTGGATTACCTTGAGGATCATTGAACGGAGTTGGGCAATTTGCATGTCCCCAGTTGCCGTGATTGACCTCGGTATGCCTGGATTCATGAAATACAACCATGGAGCGCGCAATTTGTGGGTGACTGAATTTTATATAATTCTGTGTGATCCACATTTTTGACGACCCCATCATAGGAATGACGCAGGCGACCGCATTAGGATCTCCGCAACCGCTAAGACCGATGGCTTTTACCCGTGCATCAAAAAATTGAAGATAGGTTGGACCGTTAACCGCACCAAAAATCTGTTGGTGAAGCGGTGATGTTGCTGAGCCCTGAATGGTGCCGACAAAATTCATGTCTGCAATCATTTGAGCTTTAATGTCTGCTGGAACTTGAGGATCAAATGCCGCCGCTCAAGGGGCGTTTGCTGCAAATACAAGTACTGCTAAAATCATTATTGATTTCATATTAATTCCCCCTTGACCAACTAGGCTATCATCCAGGATGGCATCGTCAAGGGGAGTTTTTACTTTTTTACATGGTCAGTGAAATTACCAGTTAGGTGGTGCGGGTTTTAACGCCCAGAGTCAGGCCTTCACCGGTGGGGATGACTGTAGACCGAAATGCTGGGTGGTCTGCCAGTGTCCTATTGAAGGCATCCAGAGCTTTGACTTGTTTTTCATCTTGAGGGGAATCAAATTTTTCATCGGCAATGGTTCCCCAAGCAAAAGTATTATCAGCTAAGACGACACCCCCAACAGCTAGGTTTTCTGCTGCCCAATTTAAGTAGTGGGGATAGTTTGCCTTATCAGCATCAATAAAAACTAAGTCAAAGGGACCTAGAGATTTTATCATGTCCAGATTTTCCAGTGCAGGGCCAATGAAAATCTCCACCGAATCAGAAAAGCCCGCCAGGCGAAAACTTTCCCTCGCGACGCCAGCGTTTTTTTCCAGCATTTCAAAAGTGAAAAGCTTTCCGCCCTTTTGTAATCCACGACAAATATTTACTCCAGAATATCCTGCCAGAGTTCCAATTTCTACAGCTTTCATTACTTTGAATGCGCGGGTCAGAACCTCTAAGTGTAATCCATCCATTGCACCGACATGAATATCCGGTAGTCCAGAGACTTTGGCACGATTACGAATTTCTACTAGTACTTCGTCTTGAGGTTTGAAAACATTTTCTGCATATTCGGCTATCTGAGGATCATTTTGTCCAAAAAGTTTTATCATTGTAATTTTACAAGCTCCAAGTTTTTCTGACCCTTAACATACTTGTAAACATTTAAGTGGGCCACTAGATTCTCATCATAGCTGGTGACCAAAATTTCTTTTGTTTTGTCATTATCAATGTCATCGATGGCTAGATTTGTAACTTGCCCATTAAATGTAAAGTAGCCATCTTTTTTGTCCGGTAGTTGCGCGGAGGATATTAATTTTTGAGTTACAATATTATTTTTATTCTCTTGTCCGTAGACTTCAATAAAAAGACCCTCATCAGTTTTAACTTTGAGGACTTGCAATTCTTCGCCAGCTTCCAGAAGTACAGACTTTGCCACCGCCAAAATAATTCTGTCTTTTGGGACAATTAAGGAACGAGCTTGTATCCTCAGTTCTGGACTAAGAACGATAAAAATCAGCGCCAGAGAGAAAATAGCCCCTGATATATTAAAAATTTTTTCTTTTTGCATATGGTGTCCCCTTTTTAAAGATTCCTTCATAGATATATAGAGCAAACACGGGGCCAAGGAAGATTTAAATAAACATAGTGATATTAAGTAGTTGGGCGGATTAAAAGTTGTCTACCAATTGAGATTTGTAACGAACTTTAGACAAAAACTCCACTTTTGTATTCCAGCCGGTCCTAACCTATGGATAAAAGGACTAAATCCATTATACTTTCTTACATAGAGTGTTTCAGTCATCTGTTTAAAGATTGGGCAACAAAGGGATATGAAAAACGAAGGTCAACTGCACATTTATACTGGTGACGGAAAAGGAAAAACCACAGCGGCTGTGGGCTTATGCATCCGCGCCGCTGGCGCCGGACTCAACGTCTCCTTTATTCAATTTGATAAAGGTTCGGAAGCGGAAGATTTTTATTCAGAAAGAAAAATCTTAAGACAAATTCCTAATATTCAAGTCATCCCCACTGGCAAAATTAGAATGATGCCCAATGGGCAATTTAGGTTTTCCAATAGTCCTCCGGATTTTGAAGAAGCAAGGCGGGGACTAGCCCTGGCGAAGGAAGTCATATTAGAA
>JBBQPV010000258.1:0-4145 GCA_038216925.1 Bdellovibrionia bacterium | reverse complement strand
GCTCTAAATGCTCAGCAATATTAGGACGTACTTTTGTAAGAAGCCCTTTTAAATCAGCATTTTTTGCACTGGGGATCAGGGTTTTATCAATGGCATCAAGAACTGTCTGGTGGTAAGCAACTTCGTGGTCCGCATAAGCCTTATCAAAGTCTGCGCCTTTTAAGGTTTTGAGTTTCGCTGCTGAATCTGATCCATCTTTTGACAACGCCTTACTTGTATCATTATCCGTTGGAGTGACTTTCAGTTTTTTAGCAAGCGCGAGAGCCTGTTTATTTACTTCTGAATGATCTTTAACCATCTCTTGAGCAAACATTTTTACTTCTTCATTTTTTGATTTCATCTTTGCCATTTTGCCAGCGTTGATGTCCACGGTATTAGCGGTTACAACAATGTGCGCAATGTCTTGATCCGTCGGCCCCTCTGCCGCAAATCCAACAGTGGTTATAAGTAAAGACGCAGCAATCAGGCTTATTTTTGTTTTCATGATGTTCCTCCTTAAGGAAAATTTGTCTGATTTACTGTTGCGGATTAGGGTGCGAATTGCAATGAAATTATCGATTTCCGGAGAGGTACCAATCAAGTGCCAAAAAAGTAAAAAAGGAAATTCCTACTAAGTGATTATTCCCCAAATCCATATTAGAAGTGACGTTACCTTGCCTGATCAAAATATTTCCAAAATCATATCTGTTTGCACCAACATTGACGCTCATTCTAAACGGGCCGTTACCTTGACTGGCCAGAACATCCCAGCCAATAGAACCTCCCACGCCGCCACCGGTGTAGGTGGTGAAGGTTGTAACATTACTATTGTAAGCTGATCTGTTGTAGCGCGCCAATGTGGCTTGCCCTGTTAAGTGGAAATTCTCTAAAAAATACCACTTAATAGCAACGCCCCCAGCGGCGAGATAGTCATCCAAACTTCCTTGAAGGTCCTGAAAGTCTCCGGTTAATAGAAAGACTACGTCATCTATATGAAGTCCTAAATGAATATTGTTGAATGTGGTTCCGATGTTTTGGCGATTAACGCCGTCACTGAAGTCAATTCCAGCGACTCCACCGTCAAACCCCACCGCAAATCCAAGAGGTCCTGTGGACGCAAAGGCCATTCTGGATATGGTAAGAAGGAGGATAAATAAAGCCGTTTTCATCTATCTTCATTTTGCACCAAGTTTTGAGGAACTGCACGGGGACATGAAAAATAACTCAAAAACCAGACTTAAGTGTGACCGCGGCTACCATTTTAAAAGATCGTCATGAATGGCCGTCGCCGCAACGGCGGCTTGCCCCGCTGCTACAGAAATTTGTCCCAGATTATTTACGCAGTCTCCGACGGCAAACAAACCCTCGGGGCCAATTCTTTGCTCTACGCTCGTGATAAAAAATCCAGATTGGGTTTTCCGTACGTTTTTCATCCCCTTGATGACGTCATTATTTACGGTACACCCCATTTCTACATAGGTGACTTTTGAAAATAGTGGCTTCCGATCCGCCACGTGCACCCAAATTCCGTTTCCCGTGAAAGTTTCTTCTACTTTTTCTACAACCCCATTTACCAGATTCATATTCAATTTTTTCATCTGTTTAATTCTTATGGGTGAAGGAGTGAACCCAGAGGGCGCAATAACCGTCACCTTTGAGGAATAATGACTAACAAATAATGCCCGTTCCAATCCACCTTCATCATTTATAAATACTGAAAGAGGCTCATTTCTATAATTGTAAGCGTCACACACTGGACAATATCGAAGAAGTCCCTTTTTTCTCAGTTTCATTAAATTTTCAAGCTCGGGTTGAGTGTCCTGTATTCCGGTGCCAATAATGACAGATGAAGCAGTAATTTTGTGTTTTCCAACAGCAATCTGAAATCCGTCAGAGATTTTTTTCACCGACGCTCGGCCCTGCATGCGCTCGGTTTTCACTTCATCTAATTGTTGATGCATCCGTGCTAGTAAGTTTTTTCCGGAAATACCTTTATAGTACCCAATGAGATTATGGGTCTTTGGAATCCACTCTGCTCTTGAAATTCCTTCGTTGACAACAAGGACTGATCTTCTGAACCGGCGCAGGTACAACGCGGCCACCAGGCCACCGGGACCACCGCCGACAATAACTGAATCGAAATCCCATCTGGCCATTTAGTGAGTTTGGGAAGGTGCTGACTCTGAAGAAGACAGATTCACTTTTTGAACTTTCCTACTTTCCAGAGCTTTGAGTGCGGCCAGACAAATCATCAGCGGGGCGTCGTCGCCTACGGCGGCGCCAGAATCAACAAAATTTCCCGTGGTTAAGTAAGCGATAAATTCACCGGGACTTCCCCAGCCGTTTTCTTTGCCGGCCATGGCAAACCAAGTTCCACCTTCGATGGGAATCATAGTGATATTCATTTTTTTCGCCACTTCCCATGCCCATTGAATTTCTTTTGAGTAATTTCTCAGGGGTCGGTCACCACCGGGAGTGCGCTCATGGAGGACTTTTTGTTTTACAAGTACAGTATGGCCAAAAATGTCTTCAGCAATTTTTGTATCTAGTTCACGCCCTGGTCTCATAAAAATTCCTTTCCGGTTCAACATTGGACAATTCATTTTTAACATTTTCTAAGTTTTTTGGAAGCTCAAAGACAAATTTTGAACCTTTTTCTGGTTGGCTTTCAACGTATATTCGCCCCTTGTGCCCTTGAACAATGTTTTTCACAATATAAAGACCCAAGCCCAATCCCCCGCAGTGCTGAGGGGTGACGGCGCGCTCAAAGAGACCGAAAATGCGATCATGATCTTTTCTATCAATTCCTATGCCTTCATCTTTTACATAAAACAACGCTTTATCATCTTGGGAGCTTGCGTGAATGAGAATTGGCTTTCCGCGCCCATATTTTATAGCATTGGTCAGTAGGTTTATTACGACTTGCTCAATTTTAAATCCATCCCATTCACCGGTGACATGTGGCTCAAGATCTAAAGTGACGCTACAACCTGCTTCACTTAATTGATCTTTAAATTGTTCAGTCACGTCTTTAATCATAGGAACGAGATCGGTTTTTTTCAAATTCAGGTTCATTCTCTTTAAATTTATTCTTGAAACATTGAGAAGGTCTTCTATCAAATCGTTTAGACGATCCAGTTGCCTGTCGGATCTGACAAGCATTTTTGCCAAACGCTCCGGAGTCACCGTACTGAATTTCCCGTCGTTAATAAGTTTAGTCATTGTTTGAAATTGGATTTTTAAAGGCGTAAGGGGAGTGCGTAGTTCATGGGAGGCGATAGACAGAAATTCATCTTTAGCGTGGATGGCGTCTTTTGCCTGCTGATAAAGACTTGCATTCTCAAGAGCAAGGCTTGCTCTCATAGCCAGGTCTTCAAAAAATAAGATGTCTGCTCTTTGGTATTTATGGGTGTTTGACACTAGGGAAATGAATCCGTGCAGTGATGATCTTGACGTAAGAGGGACGCACAAAAACGAGCGCCCACCTTTATTGTGGACTTGAGAAGTTCGGTTTTTTACCAAGTCTTCTTCACAGTAGTGATTTTCCTTAGAATTATAGTCAGCGCTGGACGCTACGTTTAAAAAATCTCCCACGTCATTTAATTTAAATACCGCTGCGGCATCTGCGCACTGAGGTACCACCAGTTCTATGATTTGTTTTGATGTTGTTGAGTAATCTAAGGACTGGGCTAGCAATGCTCCCGCGCCGGCTAAAAACCTTTGATTTTCTTCAGAGAGTTTTAGACTCTGCTCAGCAGACTTAATTGAAGTAATATCCACTGACATTCCATGAATTTCATCACCAAGTCCTCCATCACTATTAGAAAGGCGCATATTGGTTTTCAACCAAATGATTTTTCCAGACTTAGTGATGCATCTATGCTCAAAACTTACCTCCTGGCCTTGTCTTACATTTTCAGCAGCCCCAGAAAACAGAGCTCTATCATCAGGATGAATTCTGGACATGCAAAACCCTGGGATTCCAATGACCTCTGATAATTTGAAACCCGTCAGTTCTTCAGATTTAGAATTCATAAAAATAAAAGTCAAAGACTCAGCATCTGCAGCCCAAATGATACAATGGTCAATGCTGTTCACAAGGTCAATATACTTTTGCTGTAAGGCATGTTCTCTTTTGATGCTGCGTAAATGAACGTCGGCAAGCT
>JBBQPV010000257.1:0-4154 GCA_038216925.1 Bdellovibrionia bacterium | reverse complement strand
ATGAAACTGGCGGGGAACTGACAGTTCCATTACTGCTTGATCCCCATGTGTATGAGGCCTGCGGAATGAGTGTGACCAAATGTCCAAAGGCGGTAGTTGGCTATGCCCAAAAAGGCAGCGTCATGTTGGATTGTAAGCCCTCCAAAAGTGGATGCATTAGACAGGTCACCCGTGAAGTGGGTAAATCTCATTTGCCCTATAGATCCGTAGAGGTTTACAAAATTAACACAAAAGAAGACTGCGCCTTGATTGATCCTGCCAATGGAAAAGCGGTGTTTGAGAATATTAAAACATTGATGGACGGATCTTCTAATCCGTATCCAGATGTTGAAAGATATATGCGTCTTAGTTCTGCGAATGCAAATGGCAGACTCATAAATAAAAACGAATGCTTTTTTCATTCCAGAGGATGGGTCATAGAATATTTTCTTCATGAAAAAGACAAACCAAAATCCCAAGCATCAGTGAAATGTGAAAAGTGCACAAGTGACGAGCTTAAAAAAGCAAAGTCTCAAGCGTCTGCTGTTTTGGAGGCGATTAAAAAAAGTGAACTCGCTCAGTTCAAGGAAAATGCCGAGGTAATTTCTCGTTGCGACGGAATGATGGATGTGGAAGGCCTCACCATAGATTTTAATAAAGAGGCATCGGGATGTGTGGTCATTTTTCCAGAAGGCTGTGGACCAGAGAGTGTGAAAAGATTGGAAAAGCTTGAACAACTTGTGAATGGTGTCCTTAGCTCCGGAGTAGGAGAGCGTTTGGACCGCTGCACTCAAGTGAGTAAAGGATTTAGAGACAGTTGCGGCTTAAACGTAGGAACCGATCTCAAAACCAAACAAGGTCAAAAACAGCGGTTTACTGAAGTGCGGAACAGCGTGCGCAAAATTCTTGAGGCCAATAAAATTAAAGATCAGGTGAATGAGGGAATTCTCATGTCCCTATTTAATATTGAGACAACAACGTATGACTCTAGCCAACTGAATTACACCGCTTGTCGACCCTCAGGTGGGAGAAGGAATCCGGCAAGCAACAAAGAGGAAGATTACATTTTTAAAGGAGTTCTCTCCAGCGCCCATGGACTGGGGCAGGTGACACTTGAAACCACCTGCGCGGTCATTAAAAAGTATCCCGAGCATTATCCTTCAATTGAAGGATTTAATAAAATTCCGTGTAGTTCCGCGGCGGCAAAAAAAATAGTTGAACCGATTTTTGTTTTATCCGGTGAAAATGAAGAACTCCAAATTCAGTTGGCACTGGACACCCTAAGGCAGAAAATAGGAGAAACTGGTTCTCTGGCTGCGGGAATTAAGGCATACGATGGTGATGACCGATTTGGAAACTTTGTCCATTTTGTAGTCTCCGCTTCCGGATGCTTTACCGAAGGTACCGCTGAAAAGCAGGGTAACAAAACCACCTACAAAGCTATCGCAGCATCTGATGATCACGCCTACAGCTGCTTGATGGGCACGCGTGGTCGAATTATTGGAGGGCAGAGCCAATGAGAAAACTTATTCTATTTCTCACCCTTGCCACCGCTACGTTAGCTTTTGCAGCGGAGAGAGAAAATATCTGGGATTTAGAAGTGCATACTGATAAAAAAGGCTTTGACCAACTAAGTGTCTATGAGGTTGGATCAAAAACTAAAAAGCCCCTCATGAAATTCACGGCGAAAAAGGAATCCACAGAATATTTAGATTCCCAAGAAATATATTTTAGTAAATTCAACAAAACCTATCTACTCACCCGCTGGGCCCACGGTGCCCATGGGCAAATCATGCGTATTTTTGATCCTACAAATAAACACGCGCTCATTGAAACTTACTTAACAACCTGGCCCATCGAAGTCGCGGTGTTGGAAGACCGTCTGAAATTAACAGTTGCCGTCGAAAAATTCACCGGCGACAATGAACCCGACCTTGTAGAAAAGTATTGGATTCCAGACGGAAAAGAAACTAAGGCGAGTCCTTCAAGCAGTCCTGAGGCTCCACATAGTCCATGATGTAGAGTTGATTAGATCCTCCACGGTTACTTGTAAAAGCAATTTTTTTACCATCCGGAGAAAACGCCGGTAAAATATCCGCACCTGGGGAATAGGTAAGCCGCTTCAAGCAAGTTCCATCAACATTAATTTGATATAGTTCAAAATTAGAGCGGTCATCGCGATTACTGGAAAAAATAATTTTAGTTCCATCGGGATGCCAAAAGGGACACCAATTAATAGCTTCACTGTTGGTCAATTGCTTAATATTTTTCCCCCACTGATCACTGACAAAAAGCTGCGCATTGCCCTTGTCATCATGAAATCCTCGCCAAGCAATCTGTTTGCCGTTGGGAGAATAAAATGCGCCTCCGTCATAGCCTTTGGTGAAAGTTAAGCGGCGCTGGTTTTTTCCCTGTGAGTCCATTGTATAGAGCTCAAGATCTCCGTCTCTGATGGATGTAAATAATATTTTTCGACCGTCATTTGAGTAAACACCTTCGGCATCGTAACCCGGGCTGTGAGTTAGTCTCACGATGTGGCTTCCGTCTGGATCAGCCTGATAAATTTCATATGGCAGAAACTTCCATTCATATTTTTTTTTCTCGCCAGATTTTGGAGCATCTGCGGGAGCCGGATGGTTTTCCTCAGGATGCTCTTTGAGTTCATCGGTAGTGGATGCATAAATAATTCTTTTTCCGTTGGGAGCAAAGTAAGAGCAGGTGTCATCACCGTCATGATGGGTGATGCGACGCTCTTTTTTGGTGGCTATTTCCACTGTGTAAATCTGAGAATTTTCGTGAGCTTTTCTTTTTTTACTCTGAAAAATTAATTTTGTACCACCCGGTGAAAAATAGGACTCACCATTGTCACCCTCGGTAGTGAGTTGGGTAACAACTGGAGTTTTAAAATTTTCTGGAACAGTCACTGGTTTGGTGAGATCCCCTGGATTTTTCTCTCCAGTGGCGCAGGATGTGGCACTGAGGGCCAGTAGTGTGATGATAAAAATTTTCATAACAAACCTTTCAGATTGAGAACTTTATGTACGATGCTACTTACGCCGAAGTTTTTAATGTCCTGGGGCTTCATCCATGTAAGATTTTTGAAATCATCGCCAGTTTTAGCTGATTCAACAACAACAAAGATATTGTGTTTCGTAATGGAGTGTTTGAGATCCCAAGGTTTCTTTAATGGGCCTGTCAGTTTTTTAGCTGTCCCTGGAAAAACCCAAGTACCTTTAAGCCACGGAGTTCCGTTGTCGGATTTTGTCATCGCAATCCGCCCATTTTTTTCCAAAAGCTTAATGGACCAGACCCAAGGTACCTGCTTCTTTTTTCCGCTTTTGACAGGTCTCAGGAGTTGGGTGCCGTTTTCAAAGGCTTTGCAGTAGCTAGAGACGGGGCATAAAATGCAGCAGGGATTTTTGGGAACGCAAATTGTAGCTCCCAATTCCATCATGGCCTGATTATGAGTGCTAGGATTTTGACCGTTAATGAGCTCAGTAGCAAGAAGTTGAATTTCCCGTTGTGTTTTTTTAATTCCCACGTCTGCACTCAGGTCAAATAGTCTGCTGATCACTCTTGTCACATTCCCATCCACTACGGCAACACTTTCGCCGTAAGCTATGCTGGCGATTGCGGCCGAGGTATATGGTCCCACTCCTTTGAGGGTAAGAAGAGTGGCGTAAGAATCTGGAAATTTCTTTAACTTCTCAATTTGCTTTGCGGCTTGGTGAAGATTTCTTGCCCGTGAATAATATCCTAAGCCTGACCATAGCGCGGTAACACGGGCCTCCGGGGCTTTAGCTAGGGATTCAACGGTAGGAAAAGCTATTAAAAATCTTTCAAAGTAGGGGATGACAACACGAACAGTTGTTTGTTGGAGCATGATTTCTGAGAGCCAGATAGCATAGGGATCTCGTGTTCGCCTCCACGGTAAATCCCTCCGGTTTTCTTCATACCAAATGCTAAGTTGTTTTGAGAGCATGTAGAAAAACTACGCCGGATAATGCTTGACCGTCAAGAGAGTTCGGGAAACCATAGAGCATGGAATTTAAGCCCCTTGAAGGAAGAGAATTTCCCAGGTTCTCCGGGATAAAAAGTTTTTTTAGACTACCTCTCGCGCCGGTTACGGAGAAGTTTGACGTCGCTCTTTTTGGTGTGCCTTTTGATGGAGGCGC
>JBBQPV010000256.1:0-4155 GCA_038216925.1 Bdellovibrionia bacterium | reverse complement strand
TACCAGCTCCAGTGGTATAATGTTTAAATATCAGTTCTTCCGCCACTCTCCCGCCCATGAGAAAGGCAATATTATTTTCTGCGGTTTCATTGGTTAGATTGAGTCGATCCTTCTCAGGAAGAGTTTGAGTGAGGCCTAAGGCCATTCCACGAGGGATAATGGTGACTTTGTGAATAGGATCAGTGCCCGGAATACTTTTACCAACAAGAGCATGCCCAGCCTCATGGTATGCGGTGGTTCTTTTTTCTTCATCACTGATCACCATGGATTTTCTCTCAGCACCCATCATGACTTTGTCTTTTGCCCCTTCAAAGTCGTCTGTATCTAGTCGATTTTTACCTTTTCTCGCCGCCATGAGAGCCGCTTCATTTACTAAGCTTTCAAGATCGGCACCTGAGAAACCCGGGGTTCCCCGCGCTACTTTAGCCAGATCCACTTCAGTGGAAAGTGGGGATTTTCTTGAGTGTACTTTGAGGATTTGTTCTCGACCTTTGACATCAGGTTTAGAGACAACCACCCGCCTGTCAAATCGTCCCGGTCTTAAAAGCGCAGGATCCAAAACATCTGGTCTATTTGTGGCCGCTATTAAAATAACTCCATCGTTTCCTTCAAATCCGTCCATTTCAACTAGTAATTGATTAAGGGTTTGTTCCCGTTCGTCATGGCCGCCGCCCATTCCGGCTCCGCGATGTCTACCTACGGCATCGATCTCGTCTATAAAAATAATACAAGGGGCATTCTTTTTACCTTGTTCAAATAAATCTCTTACTCGGCTGGCGCCCACTCCAACAAACATTTCCACAAAGTCCGATCCGGAAATACTAAAAAAAGGCACGCCGGCTTCCCCAGCGATGGCTCTTGCTAAAAGAGTTTTCCCCGTTCCCGGAGGCCCCATGAGTAAAACTCCCTTAGGAATTCTTCCCCCTAGCCTTGTGAATTTTTTTGTATCTTTGAGAAAATCTATGATTTCCGAGAGCTCCTCTCGGGCCTCTTCCACACCAGCCACATCCTTAAATGTCACTTTGTTTTTATTTTCCGTCAGGAGCTTGGCTCTGGATTTTCCAAAACTCATAGCCTTTCCGCCACCGGCTTGGATTTGCCGCATGAAAAGTAAAAACATCACAAATATAAATATGAGTGGAAGCCAATTTGTTAAGAGGGAATGAACAAAGCTTGTGCGTTCTGTATTTTCATAATTTGGTGTGATTCCCTGGGCCCTCAGAAGTTTAAAAACTTCATCTCCGGTGTTACCGGTGATATGAAATTGTTTACCTTTATATTTTGGTTCAGCTTCAGGCTTTACTTCTCCGAGAATTTCTCCGGTGTCTCTGAATGTCACTTCGGACACTTCACCGGTTTCCACAGCTTTGATAAATTTTGGAAAATTAAAATCCGCTATGAATGTAGATTGTCTGTGATCATAAAAATGAAATAATATAACTCCCAGTAAGATGAGACTGGCCCACAGGGCTAAAGTTTTCTGAGATTGTCGCATGAATTTCCTCTCTGAAAAGAACGACCTTATTCTTTTCTAGCTCTTCATCTTAACAATTGAAGATGACCGAGCCAAGGCTAATGATGATAATTTTATAATCAATGTCAAGGCGCCGCAGTAACTCGCAAATTCTCTACGTTCCAGTCTTGTCCAGCTAGCCTAAATGAAAACTTTTTTCGCTGCGTTAGAATGCGTTTTTTGAATTCCATAACGTGTCTACTGGTCACCCTCTCTCGCGTGTTGTGACGCAAAAAGCTATAGATGCTCTCGTCTCTCAGATCTTCCTTATTGATGATAAACGTTTCAGTGATGGAATTAATTTCACTTTGCTCCCCGGCTCTAACCAATCTTTCTAGACTTACGTACAGGCTATCCACATAACCCGGATGATCCATTCGGAGTCTGGAAAGCCAGTTTCTCCTGATCCAGTTTCTCAATTTTGAAGTATCAGAGTTAGTGGAATCATTTCTCCAGTGAAGCTTGGTTTTTTTTGCATAAATTTCTATATCGCGGCGACTCATTTCTAAAAGTGGCCTCATGACTCCCTCACTACTCAAGAGCGTCATGGACTTTAGTCCGTGAATTCCTGTGCCTTGAAGAAGCCGCATGAGTCTGGTTTCTATGAGGTCATCCCTATGGTGGGCGGTGACAATGGCGCTGGCTTTGAGTTTATTTTTCGCAGCAATTAAAATGTGGTATCTGAGTTGCCGTAAATTATTCTCGCTGGATTTAAAGTCAGTATTTGTTAATTTTTTAGAAGTAACAGGAACACCCAAGCTTTTTGCAAATTCCTTTACAAACTTTTCATCCCGATCAGATTCTGTGCCGCGCACGCCATGATTGATGTGCACCACATTTATTTTATAGTTTATTCTTCCAGATAGATTATGGAGTGCATTAAGTAAGACCACGGAATCCAGTCCACCGCTCACTGCAACAACTAAGTTTTTATTTTCTAACATAGTCCTGAGATCACGGAGCTTCATGTAAAGAGAGCGCTCAAGGGGTTCAAGAGGACTTGCAGTGGGACTATTTATTTTTGTTTTTTTGCCACTCACCATAACCACCATCGTAAAATCTTGCTGGGATCCCCGCATCCGCTGTAACAAATGTGGCGTATGCTGCGCCCACACCGCTGGAATCATAAAAAACCAACTCGCTCTTCAAATCTATTTTATTTTCAAGTAACAGTTTTTTAATATCTGCTCCCACAAATTTCTGCCAAAAAATACAGATCGCACCAGCAATGTGACCTTGCTCGAACTCTTCCTTACTCCGAGTGTCGATGAGAACAGCCTGTGGGTTTTTTTCTAATTCGCTAAATTTAATTCTCATTTTTTCATCCACTTTTGGGAGCCAAACCGGAGGAGCCCAATTATCTTTTCTATCATAAGAATTCTTTCGACCTTTATAATCCTCAAAAGTCATTATTTTTATTTTTTGTACGCCCATATACCTGAGCATCCACGCGATTCTTCCTTCTTCGCCATTTCCCTTGTCGCCTTTTCCAATGACCACCACATCCGTCTCCGGTGCAACCCCTTGAGCCCTCAGCTTTCTAGCAATGACGGTCAAATTTGGCTCTAGCATTGATTTGTAGGGATCTTCTGTCTGAGAATAGTCTTCCCATCTGATGGGTTGGGAGGTCTCGCCATGATTTAGGGTGTACTCAAAAAAAGGTCGAGCATCCAATATAACTTGAGTGGGTCTTTTGATTTTATTTTTAACAGGCTTTACTTTTGTAAGGGGAATAGAGATCGGCGGATTTTGAGAAACAGGTTCTCCCGCGCGGCAATCCAATGACAGACCTAAAACTATTATAATGAGACAATTCATTTAATGGGACGCATGGTGGGAAATAAAATAATATCTCTTATAGAATGTTGATCTGTCAGAAGCATCACTAATCTCTCTATACCAAGACCAACTCCGCCAGTAGGCGGCATTCCTACTTCTATGGACCGTACAAAATCTTCATCCATTCTATACGCTTCAGCATCTTGCTCCCGCTTAGCCTCTTGCTCCTCAAGTCTCTCCCTTTGTTCCTCCGGATCATTAAGCTCACTGTATGAATTTCCTAATTCCATACCGCAAACAAAAGGCTCAAACCTTTCCACAAGGCCCGGCTTTGTGCGATGTTTTTTTGTCAGAGGGGAAATTTCTCTAGGGTGATCTAAAATAAAGGTAGGCTGAATGAGATGTTTTTCAGATGTTAGTTCAAACAGTTCAGCTATCATTTCCCCTTTGGAAAAAGATTTCTTCTTATCAGATCCAAGTTCTTTTGCTTTTTTAAACAACTCTCCCTCAGACATGTCTTCTACTTCAAACCCACCAAATTTTTTAATAGCATCAATCATTGTCAATCGAGTCCACGGTGGAGTGAAATCTATTTCCTGACCTTGATAAGTTAATTTCATGGTCCCGCAAACTTTCTGCGCCACATGAGAAACAAGATCCTCAAACTGCTTCATCTGGTAAATATAATCTGTGTAGGCTTCATACCATTCCAGCATCATAAATTCCGGATTATGAGACCTGTCTATTCCTTCATTCCGGAAATTTTTGGACATATCGTAAACTTTTTCAAATCCGCCCACAATAAGTCTCTTTAGATAAAGTTCTGGTGAAATCTTTAAATAAAGTTCCATATCTAAAGTTCT
>JBBQPV010000255.1:0-4188 GCA_038216925.1 Bdellovibrionia bacterium | reverse complement strand
TATCGCCCTCTTCCAGACTTGCTCTGGCTTGAAAAAAAGCACGGGTCACAGGATTTAGATGAGGCTTAAACTTTAACTTTTCAACGGCGCTGAGAGCTTTTGACAAACGGTAAATGGCGTTATTAGGAAGTGGCTTTGATGAATGTCCTGTCACACCTTTAGCTACAAGTTCAAAGTCTTGATAGATTTTCTGTGCCGCCTCCACACTCACGAACTTCGGCTTCATGGTTTTTTCATCTAGCACGACGCCGGCACCTTCATTAAGTGCGATTTCCGCATTTATCAATTCAGGCTTGTGATTTAAAATATATTGAATACCTTCACCTCCACGCTCCTCGTCTCCGGTGAGGGCCAAAATAATATCTCTGTTAAATTTTGCTCCTGATTCTTTAAGGATCACCATCAATTGGAGTGCAGAGGCCGCGTATCCTAAATCATCAGAAACTCCGCGCCCCATCAAATACCCATTTTTTTCAGTGACCTTATGGGGATCAACAGTCCACTTTTGCCCGTCAGCTGGAACCACGTCTGTGTGAGCCAATATGAGAAGGGGCTTGGAGTTGCCGTTTCCCTTCAGCCTTGCAACAATGTTTTCTCTGCCCGGAGCAAATTCAGTAATTTCGTAGGGGATATCTGCTTTTTTCAAAATAGCCGCTGCCACTTTTACGGCGCGGGCTTCATTACCAGGAAGATTGGTTGTGTTTGCCACCACCAAATCATTAAGTATCGATTGAATTTTACCTATGGGCGTGGTCTCAGCTGAAGCCGAAGCAGCGCAAACTAAAAATAATAAAATAAGTTTCATGCTAATCCTTTTTTTCTTCATTGGCTTTTTTAGGAGTGACTTCGATTTCAGCGGAAATTTTAAATTTATGGGTTTCAGCAAAGCGGCTGACTTCCTTGACAAGGTCAATATGACTGATGAGTCCCCCTATTTCTTTACCCACCCTTTGTACTAATTCTTCTTTGCCTTTATTGGCGCCATTGAGAATGAGTTGTAAAACTTCCTTGGGTAATTTTAAATCAGAAAGGTAACTGCGAATGCTTTCTTCAGTCATAAATGCGGCACCCACACCTACAGAGAAAATTTTCTTCATCGTATCCATAAGTGGGATACCGTTTTTTTCACTAGATTCAGTTCCGGTATCTTTTAAATCGTCATCATTTTTTTTCTCGCTCATAAACTCTCCGCTCTTTTTTTGTATGCCTGAAGCATGGATGGAAGATTGACCTCTATAAGAGTTTTTTCAATCATACTAGGAACAAGTAATCCAAACTTTGCGGTGATTTCATAATCCACCTGGGTTTTGCCATCCCCTAAGTCCTTTAATTTCCAAGAGCCAGAGTTATCTTTAAATATTTCCCCTGAATGGAATTTCCAGCTCATCTCGGTGGGTGGCTTTTCATAAATCCAAATTTGATACCGAATAGACTTAATCACTTGAAGCTGCATCTCTACGAGCTTCTTATCTGCATGACTGCCATCAATGACACTCACTCTTTTTACTTCCGGTAAAAATTCTGGATATTTATGAAAATCTGAAATGACTTGAAAAACCGTCTTTATAGGCGCGTTGAACGTACCACTGATATTTGCTTTCCCCATGATGTTACCTCTTTTTAAATAATGCTTCTGCTGCGGCTTTGGGGTCAAGTGCAGATTTAGGGCCGCCCGCCCCACCAGACCCTGGAGTAAAGTAATCACAAAAGTTGGAAGATTCCTTATCGACCACTCTGTCCGAAGAAGGCTCTATGCATTCATTGTAAGATTGAAGATCATAGTGCCGGCAATTTTTGCAGGCCCTTAGTGAAGCCAAGCAACTAAAACAATTATCTCCCCGGCCAACGAGTCCTACCACGGGATTTTCTTTTCCACATTTAAAGCAAAGCATCAGAAGGGCTTAATGTCCAAACGATGATGGGCCACTATTTCCCTGACAGTTTGAGTCTTTGAGCGCATGACTAAACTATGGGTGGTAGCACCGTGATTTCCTGTAAACCGTACGCCCTTGAGAAGATTTCCGTCGGTGACCCCGGTGGCGCAAAACATTACATCCCCTTTTGCCAACTCATTGATTGAGTAAACTTTGTCTAAATCGGTGATACCCATTTTCATCGCTCGTTTTTTTTCTTCATCAGAACGGAATTTGAGAATGCCTTGGAAATCTCCATCTATGCACCTTAAGGCAGCGGCGGAAATAACTCCCTCAGGAGCGCCGCCAGTTCCCATCAGAATATCCACACCAGTGCCGTCTCTACAAGTAGCGATGGCTGCTGAAACATCCCCGTCACAAATAAGTTTAATCCGGGCGCCCGTTGCCCTCACATCATAAATAAGTTTTTCATGTCTTGGTCTATCTAGAATGACGACAGTGACATCATTGATATCTTTTCCAAGAGCTATGGCCACATTTTTTAAATTTACGGCAACGGGTGCCTTGATATCTACTTTACCCACACACTTTGGACCCACCGCCAACTTTTCCATGTAGGTATCCGGCGCATGAAGAAAATTGCCTTTTTCTGCAACGGCAATGACACTGATAGCGTTTTCTCCGCCGGTTGCGGTAATTGTTGTGCCTTCTAGAGGGTCAAGAGCAATATCAACTTTGGGAGCATCACTGCTGGTTTTTCCAACTTTTTCGCCAATATAAAGCATGGGGGCTTCATCACGTTCACCTTCCCCAATAACCACAGTTCCGTCTATTCTTACCGTATCAAAGGCTTTTCTCATGGCATCCACCGCCGCTTGGTCCGCTTTTTTCTCATCGCCTCGGCCCATGAATCTGGCGGAGGCAAGTGCAGCTGCTTCTGTTATACGAACAAACTCTAACGCTAAATTGCGATCCACTTTTTACTCCTTCATGAGAGCTTTGATTAATTCCTGTGGAGGTTCCACCATTTTCAAATTTTGATCAACTAAAACATGCTCTGTGCGTGCTTTAGCTATGATTTCATTTGAGGCTTCGTTTATAATCTCATATTCAAAAATGAGCCGGGCCCCCTGAAGTTTAGGGGAAGTATTAACATGAAGAATATCATCAAATCGAGAAGGTTTACGATACCTCACAGACACTTCAATGACAGGAAGATGCATGTTCTTTTCTTGAAGGTGAACGTAGCTAAATCCCTTTTCTCTTAAAAACTCAATGCGTGCCATCTCTAAATAAATCAAATATCTGGAATGATGAACTACACCCATGGCATCGGTGTCTGAAAAGGGAACTCTGATTTTCATATTGCCTCTTTTTCCCATTGGGATTCTACATAACTTCTCATAGATGCCGCCATTTTATGTCCAATAAATTCTAGCCCGTAACTGAGTAAAAATCCCGGAATAGATGCATCACCGGTATACACCGAATCCATGGACAATTCCGTCACAAGATCTTCAACTCTTTCTTCAGTTATCACGCCAGTGAGCCCTGAAAGAAATCCGGAAGTTATTTTGAAATCCACTGAGGATTTCCCATCTTCTTTTTTGGAACCCATTTCTAGTGTAGCGTGGGCTTTAAATCCTAAAAAGGAGCCGCTGGCGAATAATTTCTTAGTTTCCTTGTCATAACTGGTTTCATCCATGTAGGGCAATATTTTTGAATAATCAGAGTAGTGAGTGATTTTCTCATGTACAAACCTGAGAGGCGCTCTAATTCTGCCGGCTGTGATCAACGTAATACTTCTTTTTCCAGAGTCGTCATGATCAGTCTTTGCAGAAACAATGATGGCTCTTTCTTCTTTGATGCTGCGGTAGACTTCAGATTTTGACTTCCAAAAGGGAATTTTTGATTGGGTAGCGGTGACGTAAACCGAAAAATAAAATAGAACTAGAAATAATAATTTTTTCTCCATAGTCTGATGGGTAATGAAAGCATATATTTTGCCTCTTTGGAAGAAACAACTCCCCAACATGATCACACTTTTAAGGATCGCGTTTATTCCTGTGGTTGTTTTTCTACTGTATAAAAGTACCGCTGAGTATGATTTCTGGGCCGCGGTTTTTTTTATAGCTGCCAGCATCAGTGACTTTTTTGATGGATACTTAGCTCGCCGATATCAGGTGGAATCTGTATTGGGGCAACTCATGGATCCGGTGGCGGATAAGTTACTTGTAATGGCAGCTTTAATTATGCTCATTCCCTTAGGGAGGGTCTCCGCTATATTAGTTCTCCTCCTGCTATCCCGGGATAT
>JBBQPV010000254.1:0-4201 GCA_038216925.1 Bdellovibrionia bacterium | reverse complement strand
ACATACTAAACACTGAAGAACTTTGGAGCTTAGAATAAAAATGGTAGGCTTTGCGCCCGTTCACTTCTGCAAAGGGTCTCAATTCCAAAGTTGCGTCTCCGGCTGACACTCCAAAATAAGTCATCATGAGGGTGACTTTTTCACCTACATGGAAGGGATCAACCGCTGGTCGCCGTCCGTTGAATCCTTCTTTGTCTTCAATTTCAGGAACTCTAACGGAATTTTCATTAGGAGTTGCCATAGGAGCCTCTTCCACTTTCTTTTTCTTTTTTCCCTTAACTTCTTTTTTAATTAGTGGCTCCAAACCCAGCTTGGGCGCCGGCTTTGTGTCTATGGGAGCAGATTCAGTGCTTCCGGAATCTTTACTATGTATTTCTTTAATTGCGATTTTATCCTCATATTCTTTTATAGGAGTAAGGGGAGTAGGATTATTAAGATTGGGTAGCTTACCCGCGCAAGAGGTTGTCAGAATAAGAATACCTAAAATTGCCGATACTTTTGATGTCTGTTTCATTTCACTCTCTAAAGGGCTTCCAACGTCGGTGAAGCCATAACCATTGTTCCGGGTTTTTCTCGACTATCTCTTGGATTCTACTCGTATAGACCTGGGTCATGAAAGAAATATTTTTGGCCGTGCTGCCCTGTTCCATGAATTCAACGGCCTTCTCGAAAACTATTTTAAGTTTTCCGTCGGGCTGCCTCACGTTATAAACCGGGATTACCGGCGCACGGGTGCGGTCTGCAAAAAGCGCCAGCGCAGCAGAGGTACCAGTTTCATGACCAAAAAATACAGTTTTACTTCCCACAGGGGGGCCCATGAATTGGTCCAGAATAAATCCCACCACTTCCCCTTTTCTGATGGCTTTTAGAATCTGAAATGTAGATTTCTCGTCAGACAAGAGCTTTACTCCACGGGCCATGCGTAAATTAACCCAAACATCATTGAGAAGTTTAGATTTGAATTTCTTGGTCAACACACTTAAGGGGATTTTTAACATCTCACATGTGGCACTCATAAACTCCCAATTTCCTAAGTGTAAACTCAGGAGCAGAACGCCTTTATTTTCCTTAAAAGCAGTTTGGTAGATATCAAATCCTTCCACAGCCACAAAGTTATTAAAAAGTTTTTCATCCATGGAGGGGAGAAGGAGGAACTCAATAAACCCACACCCATAGTTCATATAATTTTCCCGAGCGACTTGATAAATTTCCGGCTCGGATTTAAGTGGAAATGCAGTTTTGATATTTTGAAAAACCACGTCTCTTCTGATTCTAATTACATAAAACCAAATGAGCCCTAGAAACTTCCCAAACATCATTCTGAGAGAGCGAGGTACAGATTTAGTAATGAAGGAGATAATTTTAATGAAAGTTGTAAGAAGCCAGATCATAAAAATGGGGTATCTCTGTGTTGAATGTCATTCTTGTAATTAAAATATAAACTGGGATCGGAGTTTCTCTTGTTATTTCTTTCCATTTCACTGCGTCCTTTTCAGTGGTGAGAATCATGTCAGCTTTTCTTGTCGCAGCCATTTTCATAAACTCGGTGATCTCTTTTTCATTTATTCTTGCATGGTCGCCTTTTTTCTCATGGAATACCACTTCTGCGCCGGCTTCCTTAACCAAAGTTTCAAATCCCTCCGGTTTGGCAATCCCAGATACCAAAAAGCATTTCTTTCCCGAAATAGCCGCGCTCTCCCCAGTTTTTAAATTCACAATGCTCTCAATGGTAGTCTCACTCTCCATTACTTCCATTACTCCGAACTTAAAAACTTTGTCTGCGATTTCATCCACCCGTTCTGGCGAAGCTAAATTAGTTTTGGTGAGAATGACCATATCAGATCTACCCAGTGCTGAAAAATCCTCCCTGCCCCGCCCCGCGGGCAGCGGCCAATAGTCACTGTCTTTAGCAGTGACATCTATTAACGTAATTTCCAAATCTCTTTTGATTTTGAGGTGCTGCATACCATCATCTAAAATGATCACGTCCACATCACTCAATTTTCCCGCGGCGGCAACACGGTCCCCACCCACAACGGCCTGAAGTTTGGGGTGCTTGATCTTAAGCCATAGTGGCTCATCACCCACGTCTTTAGATTTTGAATCCCCCTGCACACTTAAAATTTCCGTTGAGCTACGTCCGTAACCGCGGGTCAATAAACCCACTCGAAGATTCTTTTCCTCTAGTTGGGTGATAAGAAAATGCACAAAAGGTGTTTTACCAGTGCCACCGGCCGTGATATTGCCGACGCTTATAACAGGTTTATTCAAGGAAAAAGACTTTAGAATTTTAGCATTGTAAGACCACACTCTTATCTTTGAAATAAATCTGAAAATCAGAGCGAACGGCATCAATATCACTCCCATTTTAGCTCCCTCTCAATTTCGTCAACCACTCTAATTGCCGCCCCACTGGTGCCGAGTTTTTCTTTTATGCTGCCAAGTTTTAATTTAGTGGATTTGTAGTATTCCTCATTATTATAAAATTTTAATATTTCTGCGGCTAAAAATTCTGGATTGGCCTCATTTTGAAACAATTCCGGGACAATCTTTTCCCCACAAATAAGATTGGGCATTCCAAAAAATTCACCCTTCACTAAACGCCGGGCCACTGTGGCCGTCACGGAATTCATTTTGTACATGATGACCATAGGAATTTCTGCTAAAGCCGTCATGAGGGTGGCAGTGCCACTGGCCACAATGCAAGCATGACATAATTGCATAGTCTTAAGAGGCTCATCTTTAACAAAATTTAATTTAATTTTATATTTTTCAGGGATATAGAGTTTCAAATATTCTTTTTCAAACGTTGGAGCAACCAAGACAATGAATTTGGCTTCCGGACAATCTTTAGCAATAATTTCCGCCGCTTTTAATTGGGAATCAAAATTATATTTCAATTCTGAATCACGGCTGCCGGGAAGTAACCCTATTACAAAATCTCCCGTACTTATTCCTAGTTTAGATCGATTTTTTTCAATTTCTTCCGGAGTCAAAACACTGGATTGCAATTCATCTAACAAAGGATGACCAACAAAAGTCACATCCACGTCATGACTTTTATAGAATGGAACTTCAAAGGGAAACACCACTAACATTTTTTTAATTATTTTTTTTATCAGTTCAACTCTGCCTGTTCGCCAAGCCCAAATCTGAGGGCTAATAAAATAGTAAATGGGAATTTTTAAATAGTTTAATTTCTTCGCAAGTCTGAGATTAAAATCAGGATAATCCATGAGAAGTGCAAATCTCGGAGCCCTCTTCCTTGAAATTGAAAGGAGATTTTTAAAGGCATCGCTGATGACTTGAAAGTGTGAAACCACTTCCCACAACCCCACAACGGCCATCTTTTCTGAATACTCAATGATTTCAAATCCCAATTCTTTCATTTTTAAGCTGCCAATGCCAAAAAAAGAAATATTCAAATTTCTTTTCTTACACTCTTCCATGATTCGACGAGCATAGAGTTCGCTTGAGGCTTCCGCCGCAACCATCAGCACGTTAACTGTAGGTGATTTGAGATCGTTCATTAATTTTCTCAGTGATTTTTTCTGCTAGCCTAAGTGCGCTTAATCCGTCTTCTCCGCTTACTACAGGTCTCTTTTTATTTTTAACACAATCTACAAAGGATCTTGTTTCCGCTAACAGTGCGTCTGCTTTTTCTAAGCTCCAGGATTCATGGTTTAAAGGAGGGGCCGCTCCCACCCAGTCTCCCGTCTTGGTCAAGAGATCGACGGTGCCTTTTCCAAAATCTATGGACAGGTATTTATCTGGTTCAAACACCCGGAACTTTCTAGTGGTTTGAAGGGAAACGCGGCTAGCCGTCACGTTGACAATGGTGCCCGATTCAAATTCCAGCCGTGCGTTGGCGATATCAACAAGTTTAGTCAGAACGGGAACGCCTACGGCGGAAATATTTTTCACCGGGCTATTTACAAGGGATGAAATCACGTCCAAATCATGAATCATGAGATCAAGCACCACATCAACGTCCGCTCCGCGAGGGGTAAAGGGCGCAAGACGATGAACTTCTATAAAGAGAGGGCGTTTTAAAACTTTTTGAGCGGAAATCATGGCCGGATTGAATCTCTCCACATGACCAACCTGTAAAGTAAGACTATTTTTTTTTGCGATGTCGCAAAGCTCTTGAGCCTGTGTAGAGGTTACCGTCATGGGGTTCACCCCAAATAGTGGTATTACT